>JAGQPC010000180.1 GCA_020426925.1 Planctomycetales bacterium
ACGTCGAAGAAATGATCGAGGATCCGCGTCTGGCTGCAGAGGCTGCTCAGATCCGCGATCGTGCGCGTGGGTTCCGGCAAGAATTCACTCGACATTCGGAGGAGCCAAAGTGGAATCTTGTACGTGAATTGGTGGCGGCTCCGTTGCAAGAACTCCACCAGAAGGTCAGCCAAGAGTTGCTGCGGCGATCGGCGAAAAAGAACGAAGTCGTCCCGATCGATCGCGATCCAGTGCCGAAACAGTTTTCTCGCCACGTCGATCTATACTACGAGCAATTGGGCATCGGTGATTCTGACAGGAGTGCGAAATGATTTCGGATGTTTCGCTAAACTCCCTGATCGCGTCGCTCGTAATCGGGGCTCCGCAATGGATGGTTCCAACGGCCATCGTGGCGGTTGCGTTGGTGATCGTTGTCGTGTGGTCTTACTCGAAAGCAGGACGTGGCTGGCCACTGCTCGCGTCAGCTTTGAAGTTGACCGCGATCGTTGCCCTGTCCATTTGCCTGTTGGAACCGCTGTTCAGCGGTACGCGTCCAAAGCCTGGCGCAAACGCCGTCGCGCTACTGGTCGACAACAGCGAAAGCATGACGGTACGTCCCGATTCGACGAACGAACTCAAGGCCGCGTTACATGGTGAGACTGCTTGGCAAGTTCGCCTGGCTCAAGATTTCGATCTTCGGCGGTACGCGTTTGACAGCCAACTTCGAAACGTCGATACGTTTAATCGGTTGCGCTTTGATGGTTTGTCATCGTCGCTTCAAACTGCCTTGCAAATGGTCAATCGTCGGCTCGAACGTCGGCCGACGGCAGGCATTGTGCTTTTCACCGACGGAAACGGCACGGAGCTCGACACCTCCGAATTGGTCGCAGGCGAATCCAAGAACTCGATCCCGATTTACCCGGTCTTGTTGTCGAAGGTTGATGCGAGCTGTGACCTGCGGATCGATCAAGTTAACGTAACGCAAACCAACTTTGAGGCTGCTCCAACGACGATCGACGTCACCGTGATCGCCGATCAGTGTGATCCTGGTGCCGCCGTCGTCGGCCGACTTGTTTCGCTCAATCACGATGACGACGAAAAAAAGGACAAGGCAGAACCCAAAGTCGTTTTGACCGAAAAGAAGACTCTTGCGTCAGACAAAATGGAACTGGCGTTTCGGTTCCGCTTTCGACCAGATCGAACCGGGCTTAACTTCTACCGCTTTGAGACCTTTTTCGAAAATGAAGAAGCGTCATACGAAAAGGGCGAAGCTCGTTCTGAACTTACTTTACGAAACAACGTTCGTTCGATCGTCGTAGACCGAGGCGGCGGGCCGTATCGAGTTCTCTACGTGGCCGGGCGGCCGAACTGGGAATTCAAATTTCTCCGTCGGGCATTGGATGCCGATGACGAGATTGCACTAACAGGGCTTCTTCGCATCGCCCGGAAAGAACCCAAGTTTGCGTTCCGCGATCAAGGCGGGCTTGTCGACAAAAACCGATTGTTCGAAGGATTCGACAACAAAGATGAACAAGACGTCGAAGGTTACGACCAACCAGTGCTAGTTCGCTTGGGAGTCGAAACCGAAGAAGAACTGCGCGACGGATTTCCCAAAACGGCTGAGGAATTGTTCTCGTACGATGCCGTGATGTTGGATGATTTGGAGGCGAAGTTCTTCAAGCCCGATCAAATGGTTTTGTTGAGGCGATTCGTCAGCGAACGCGGCGGCGGACTGATTATGCTCGGCGGGCAGGAGGCGTTTGTTGAGGGCAGTTATGACAGGACTCCGATTGGCGAGCTGTTGCCCGTTTACACGTCAAAGCGAACGTACGAGGAAGATTCGAAAATCGGGCCAACGATGCGATGGTCGCTCACCCGCGAAGGCATGCTGCAGCCGTGGGCTCGATCCCGCTCGACGGATGTAGCCGAACGCCGCGTCCACGAGGAGATGCCCGACTTTCTCGCTGTCAATCGAGTGCCAGAAACGAAGCCGGGCGCAAGTGTTCTTGCCACAGTCACGGATGGCGCAGAGAACTCTGCTCCTGCGCTGGTGACTCAACGATTCGGCAAAGGTCGCACGGCGGCGCTCACTGTAGCAGACATGTGGCGGTGGTCACTGCGGCGAGAAAAACAAGAACAAGATGAACTTGCTCAGCACTGGCGACAGTTGACTCGGTGGTTAGTCGCGGATGTTCCCCGCAACGTTGAAGTGCAGCTATCGCCATACGTTCCCAGTCGTCCAATGTCGATCGAAGTGACGGTGCGTGACAAAGAGTTCAACACGCTGGATAACGCGCGAGTCTCATTGAAAGTCACGACGCCAACGCAAGACGAATTGCAGATTGACGCCAACGCCACGGAACGATCTGGCGTTTACGCAGCAAGCTATTCGCCAAAGGATGACGGCTGCTACAAAGTAGTTGCAACCGCCATAGCAGAAGACGGCTCGTTGGTTGGCACTCGGGAAGCAGGCTGGGCGGCCGAGCCGGCGACGGTCGAATTTGAATCGCTCGTTCCCAACCGGAAGCGATTGGAACAAATCGCAAGTGAATCGGGCGGAGAGCTGGTCGAAATCGACGAACTTGACGCTTTCGTCCGCACTCTTCCGAACCGCAAAGTGCCAGTTACCGAACCCTGGATTTATCCACTGTGGCACCATCCGTCAGTCTTCGGTTTCGCAGTTTTGTGCCTGTGTGGTGAATGGGGAATTCGCCGATGGCGAGGTTTACCATGAGCAAGTTGCAAAGCTGTTTTCTTCGAAGCATTCTCGGACGCCTGCGGATGGCGGCAGTGATCGTCGCGTGTTTGTCTTCGGTTGCATTTGCCGAATCGGACGCGGTCATCGTTGTCGTTGGTGCTCCAGGCAGCGACGAATATGAACAGCAGTTTTCTGAATGGGCAAAGCGTTGGCAAGATATCAGCGAGCAGGCCAAAATTGACTGCACAGTTATCGGATTGAACGAACCTGCTGAAGGCGATGCGACCGATGAAGCAAGCAGCACACCGAGTCGCGACCAGCTGAAGGCCGCAATCCAAAAGCAAGCCGTTCGCGAATCAGGCAACATGTGGCTCGTGCTCATCGGCCACGGTACGCCCCACGGTCGCGACGCAAAGTTCAACTTGCGAGGACCGGACGTCTCCTCAAACGAGCTTGCTGAATGGCTAAAGGATGTGAAGTGTCGAGTGGCGATCGCAAATTGCACGTCGGCCAGCGGTCCGTTTTTGAATGCTCTATCACGCAACGATCGAGTCGTGGTGACTGCGACAAAAAGCGGCGCGGAAATCAACTACGCTCGGTTTGGCGATTACTTTTCGCAAGCGATCGCCAGCCCGAACTCGGATTTAGATCATGACCAACAAGTATCGCTTTTGGAGGCGTTTCTAACCGCATCCAAAGACGTGCAGGATTTTTACGAACTCGAAAGTCGACTGGCGACGGAACATGCACTCTTGGACGACAACGGCGACCAAAAGGGAACGCCGGCTAGTTTCTTCCGCGGGATACTTGCGACAAAGTCAGCGACAAGCGGTGAAGAACTCGACGGCACGATCGCTCACCAAATGATCTTCTTGAAGAACGATCGTGAATCGCAACTGTCTCCTGATCAAACGGCGAAGCGAGACCGCTTGGAAAAAGAAATCGCCGCATTGCGTAAACGCAAATCACAGCTCGCCGACGACGAGTACTACAAACAACTGGAAAACATCATGACTCAGATGGCTGAGATCTATGTCCAGTAGCTTGTCGAGGGGTGCTGTAGTGGAAGTTGCTAAACTTCCATCGCGCGTAGTCAGTGGAGTTTGTTCTGCCGCCCGATTCGAGATCGCAGATCGTAGGCGATTGTTGCGTTCCGCTTCGCTCATGCAACAACCTACAAGTGCTGCGCGTTTGCACTCATCTTGCGGTCACCCAAACTTCCTTTGCTCGCGTTCGCATCGCCTCCTCAGATACCCGCGCACCCGACTACACGCTCACACGGCTTGCCTCGGGCATCCGAACCTCCCGAGCATACATTTGCCTGCCTCCCCAGGTCTCCGGAAGCTCGCGAGCACGCGTTTACATGCCTGATCCGGTCGCCCGAACGCGCTGTGTAGGCGTTTGCACCGCTCCTCCGGCCGCCTGGACCTCCCGTGTACGCGTTTGCACTCATCCCCCAGTCACCCCGACAGCCCGTGCGCGAGTCTGCACCCTACTTCTGGAGACCCGGACCTCCCGTACGCGTGTTTGGACTGGTCCTCCGGTCACCCTCTCGTCACGCGCACGCGTTTGTTCCCACGCTCCGATCGCCTGGGCGCCCCGTCCTCAAATTTGCGCCGCTCCCCCGGCCGCCTGGACCTCCGGTGCGCGCGTTTGCACCCTACTTCTGGAGACCCGGACGTCCTGTGCGGGCGTTTGCACCCTACTTCTGGAGCCCCGGACGTCTTGTGCGCGCGTTTGCACGCTGCCTCCGGACAGCCGAATCTCGCTGCAGTACGGCTGACGTTGCGTATTGGAACGCTTAGTGCCCCGTACGAGCAGCAGAACCGGAAAAATCGAACGACGCAAAGCCGGTGGCATGCTGCTGGCTGCGTAGTGGACGTTGCTAAACTTCCTTCGCGTGGGTCACGCCGAACCGGTTGTTCCGCCCGATTCAAGCCGACTCAACGCCCTGCAACTGTCAAAGTATGGTGTCTTCGTCGTCACCGACTGCTTGCTCTACTCCGCTCTTTCTGAATTTGGCAAACACAGCGTCGATTTGGATCAGGGCTAACTCTTCTGTGCGTACGTGTTCCGATTGTTCGGCTGTTACTTCTACTGCGACTGGCTCGTTGCCGGTCATCAGTTCATCGTCTTGCATGGCTGCTGCGGCAATGTTCGATGCGATTGTTGAAATCACTGTGCGATCGGTTGACACCGCATGGTTCATCGACGTCGCGGCGGCCGAATAACCACCGGCCTTGAATGCTCGGACGAGGTCGCCTGAATCGAAGTCTCCGTCGCAATTCCAGTCGCCTTCTGACCAAAGCGAGTTTTCGCGCATATTGTCTTCATACTCGTTGGCCGCGAATACTCGAATGAGGTCGGTCGAGTTGAATGTTCCGTCGTAGTTCGAATCACCAAACGTAGTGAAAAAGATCGAACCGACCATGAAGTCGACATCGGAATCATTAAGACTTCCATCGCCATCAAAATCGTACGTCAAATTGCCAGAGTGTATGCCTGAGCACACGACGTCAATGTCGGAGACGTCCACTGTGCCATCGCCGTTGAAGTCGGCGTCGATCGATCCGTAGGCACCAGGATTTCGCTCACTGGCAATCCAGCCACTCGAATCACCTCCAAACGCCGACGCGGAAACTCTACTGAGAGATCGGCCATTATTGCTCGCCACCGGCCAACTTCCGCCGGTCGAGTAAACGACGACGTCTTCCCAGATGCGAGGAATCAGTGTCGGGTCTTCGGCTGGAGGATCATCCGGACTCAACAGTCGGAGTGACTCACCGTTGTCACTAAGTTGCCCCGAATAACCGCCAACGACTGCCACATTCGCGTTCAGATTGTGGTGCCGTCGAAACGCAATGAATCGATCCGTGTTGTCCGGTTTGTTCGGCTCGAACGAGATGACAAGCAACGTTCCATTCGCGGGCAAGATCGTCCCATCGTCGAAGTTGTAGTCGACGCCACCGCGGATTCGCCAATTCGTAAGATCGATCGCGGCCGGAGTCGGATTGTGGATTTCGACGTATTCCAAATCATCGCGAACGATAGCCGGATAGAGAACTGTTGCGTCCAACGATGGCTCGGCTGGGCTGTAGTGAATCTCGCTGAAAATGACCGGTCCGACGCGAGGCATTGAGTTCTGGCTGCCGAACGTGTTCGATTGTAGTGGATACAATTCGCCCGAACCGTTGGGATAACGGCCCATCGATTCGCCATTTAGCGTGGCCGGAAAATCGACGTTATCGACGAGCAATTTGGGAAGCAATCCCTGCGAATCGGCGACCGTCACCCACACTTGATCTCCACGAGAACTACTGAGCGCGAAATGGTTGTCGCTCGGATCCGCTGGAGTCGGATTGAACTGCGTTTCAACGGACACTGCATAGCCATTCGGTTGGATAACCGTTCCAGCAGGAATCTTATACTTGAGCAGGTTCGACGCCGAGTCGCTCAAGAACCAACCGCTAATATCGATCGCTGTATTCGTGGTGTTGTAAAGTTCGATGGAATCGACTTGCGGTAAATCGGTGTGCGAAAGAACCTCGTTGACGACGACGCCGATCGGTTCGATGCGGCTCGAGCCTGGGGTTCCTCCAAATGCGATACTGTGAGCCCACGCAGATGAATCGCTCGCGTCGCTGGCGTTACCAATCAACTCGATTGAGCTGCCGAACCCATCGGCTAACGCTGGCCATGAACCTCCATCGTTGTATCGGAACTGATGAATCGTCGTGCCGTCGAATGCAGTCACGGTTAGTAGCTCATTGTTATTGCTCAGCGATCCAGACCACTGGCCAGCGACAGGAAGTCCGGTTCCGTAGCGAGCTTCAAACGCCGCTACGTTTTCGACGACCAATACTCGCTGACCCGGAGCCAGCTTTTGGATTGTTCCGCTGGAGAATTCAAACGCGATGCCCTCCGTTTCACCGTCCACATCGACCTGCGACAATGACGCTCCAGCCAGTACGATGGCAACGGGACCGATATTGGTGAGCTCGACAAATTCGAAGTCATCGTTGTTGTCGAAACCTAGAGACTCTTCGGCTGAGCTTGGATCGGCGGGGTTATAGTGAACTTCTGTGATTGCCAGTACTCCAGCTGTCGCGGGAGGATCGTTGAAGTACGTTTTCGTGATTGGCGCTGACCAATCGTCACCTGTGCGGGCGTAGCCAGGTTCTCCATCTTCAGGACGATACCCTTGCTTATAGACTCTGGCCGTAATGGTCGTTATGCCGTTGATCGCGATCGGGCCGGTTGCTTTAATTGCTTCGGGCCGGATCGCACCGCTCTCGCCTCGAGGATCCGAGCCATCGAGCGTGTAATAGACGTCACCTGTTGAGCTCGTCAGGTTGACCGTGGACCCAGCAGGCACTTGTGGGTTGTCGACCGAGTATTCAGGTTGCGACAACCACTGGTCATCGATCCACCTAAGCCGAGTGCGAATCCACGACTTCATGCGACTCACGTTAGTGCTAAATCGACCGCCGATGGACCACCTGGAATAGTCGCGTGCAGCAGCTTCTTCAATTTCGTCTGCGTGCTTGTCGATCGTCGACACAATGTTGTCATAGTTCAAAACACCTTGTCGCAAGTCGAACCAGCGGTCAATGTATTGCTGCACAAAGTCTGGGTCTTTGAACATGTCCGGCCACCACTGACGAACACGACTGCCGTCATTGAAGTATCTGGTCGAATCGCCAGAACCATACCAAGCTTGTGGATTGTTATCACGTCCGTCGGTCGAATCGAGCGACCTGTCAAAGTCCCAAATGGGACCAGCAGTTAACTTGCTATCAGCAGACTTGTGATAGAACGAACTCAGTCGCAGTGCGTCAACGTTCATCGAGAATAAATTCAAAATGTTATGGTCAATAAACGAAGGAACGTCGGCCCACGCTTCGTAGCCCGTTTCGGGATCAGTGTTGTCAGCTGCTCTCGTTAGGCCCGTAATGAACTGATTGATGTAGCTACGTTGCCGAGAAGTCGTTGGATCTGGATCGACGTAAGCGTTACCGCGATCGTTTTTCCAGATGAACCCACCTTCAACCGGCTGGCCACCCGCACCTGATGAGAGCTCGCCGACGTTGACACGATCTTCGCCTTCTTCGATGACTTCCGTGATTGCGTAAACACCAATGTAGTCACGTGACCCAACGTCGCCGCTAGTGTTGAGATACATTTCGACCCAACGCGTTCGCGTCGCATAGCGCCCCATCTGATTGCTCAAATCGAACATCAGTGGATTGCTGATTAACGCTCGGTCAAATTGGCCGGGGCCATAGAAAATCCAATCGGCCTCTTTGGGCATTCCGAGGACTGGAAGCTTTAAGTCTTCGTTTTGCTCATCCCAAAACTCAACGCGATATTGTTTTTTCGCGAAGCCCGATGAACTCGATCCGCGCACGTGCAGGCCTCCGCGAGTCGTCACCGTGAAATCGTCCGTCAACCTTGTCGTTCCGTCTTCGCCCGGTTCGATGATACCGATGAATGCGCCGTCTCCGAAGTTAGATCCTACTCCAGGCACGCTGTCACCAAAGGTGTTGACAACGACGATCGGCAGATTGGACGTGTCATTCACGACGGCCGACCCTAATTCAACGTAAGATCTGCTGGCGATCGTGCTGATTGAACCGTCAGGAGCCACGGCGATCGCTCGAAGGTTCGTCGACGAATCAATCGTGATCGGACCGGTATACAGAGTCGACGATGCCGTGGGCCTGGTTTCATTCGTCGTGTAGCGAATTTCATGGGTTGGCAGATCGGCCGCGATCTCGACAACAAAATTCTCAACGAACGTGCGATTGTCGACACTGAACGTTGGGGCTTTCGGAGTGTTGTTCGCATTCGACTCGCCAGGCGTTGGCACTCCGTAGTAGCGAGCTTCTCCCACTTCGTTCAGCCCATACGAAATGTCTTCGCTTTGGACCGGAATGGAATCAAATGCGAAGACAATTTCTCCTTCTGCATTTACGATCGCAAGTTCTTCGCCGCCGGCTCCACCGAGCTGAAAGTTTGTGTGAAGTCGACCAGTTTCGTCGAGCGACGGATCGGAAACATTCAGTCCCGATGCGTAAACGACTAGGAATCCTCTGGGCGGAATGACCGTGCCCGCGGGAAACTGCCATTTTTTGAGCTCGTTTAGATCGTCGGTCAAATAGTACCCGCCGATTCCCGCGATGGAGCCAGTCGGGTTCGCAATTTCGATAAAATCTGGAGTCAGGTTGTCACCGACAAAAGTTACATTCGCGTTTTGGCGAACTCGTGTTGTTAAAACGGAATCGTTGTCCGTCAAAATCTCGTTGATTTGCAGTGGCGGAGTTTCTGTCGTCGTGAACATGATCGACGGCGAGGCCCAATCGCTGCCTAATCCGTTTTGTGCGAACGTCGTGTAGTAGTAATTCGAAAGCGGCACTAGGTCGTTGATCGCAACGGAGAACTGCCCGTTCTGCTCTCCAACATCAATGGAGTTAGCCCAAGCGTTCGGATTTTGTCCTCCATCAGTTGGCCCGTAATAGACGGTTGCGATCGGCAGGTCGTTGCCGGTTTCGACGACTTCGCCTCGAATGACGACAGAAAATGCACCGATGCTTTCTGGATCTTGGTTTTCGATTGTCGGAGGAGACGCGGACAAAGTCTTAAACGTTTGCGTGGTTGAGGCCCAGCTTGTTCCCAACGCGTTTCCAGCAAAAGCTCGATAGAAATACGTGGTGTTCTGCTGCAAACCATCCAGGATCGCCGAGAACGCGCTGCTTTGCTGGCCGCTCGAAACCACTCCGTCCCACGCCAATGGATTAGTTCCACCATCCGAAGTGCCATAGTAAATCGCAACGTCGGGAATCGATCCGCCGGTCGAGGTGACTTCTCCGGCCACTTCCGCTTCGAACGCCAACACGCTCATCGGGGCCGAAGTCTGTACAACGGGCGGACCTTCTGGTGCGTTTTCGATGAAGCGAATTCCCGCCAACCCGTATGACTTGCTGGCGTCAGCCACGCCGTCGGGATCGATCGAAGTTGCGACTTCACCGGTGTACTGCGTGATAGACACGCGTACGATTCCGTCCGCGCCGGGATCAATATCCAGCCACTGAGCGACCCAACCTTGATCGGCGGCAGAATTGTCGCCGACCCAGAGTGCAACTTCGTTTGGCGCTAAGCCATCCGTAATCACTCCGTCGCCATCACTATGAGCGGCAGTAAATGATTCCGCACCGTGCAGTTCTACAAGCGTCCAACGATCGGTATAGCCGGGATTGCCGCGAACGGCTGTTCCCGCAAATTGATACGTCGCACCAGAATCAAGATTCTCGAACGAATACTGATATGCGGCGTCGGGACCGAGTTCTATACTCCGCTGATCGCCCGCCATGAAATCGACGTAGCCGGAAAAGATGGTGTTTGCATCGGTTCCGATCGCTGGCTGAGCACCGTTCGAATCAAAGACCGCTCCGATATGAAGCGTCGAAAGCTGAGCCGACTGCAGCTCGCCCGTTGCGATATCGCGAAGTGGTCCCGATTGGTCTTCGCCAATTGGTGAGTAGAATGTTGTGTTTTCGTGAGTCTGATCGCTGGCGAAAAGACCGTTGTACGCCGTGAATCCCGTCAGGACGTAACGCTGCTCCAGCATTTCCATCGACAATCGGTTTTCACTGCGTTTGTGATGACGATGTTTCCGGTATCGCTCGCCGATTACATGCCGATACTTAAGACCAATTGCCATGCCTGTCACGCCTCTGTTCCACGAATCTTCACAATCATTTCACTTTACCCGAGGTCTCCGATTTGGGCTATGAACGTGAGTGCGGATTCGAACTGGTCGCGTGATTCATTGTCTTAGCAAGCACGGTTTAATCGTTAGCTGGTTCACCAAACGAGGGGCGACACTTGGTAATGACTCGGTTTCAGGAACAAGGGCAGAACGACAGTGAGTGACAAACATTGGTCATTCGATGAGTACGCAAATATCTGGCTGCCGTATTGCCAGATGAAGACTGCGCCCGAACCAATCAAGGTCGTTGCTACTGCACGAGAATTCATGACTTTGGCGGATGGACGCAAAGTCATCGACGGAATCGCGTCCTGGTGGACAGCTTGCCACGGCTACAATCATCCGCACATTGTCGAAGCCGTGAAGAAGCAGCTCGACGCGATGCCGCATGTCATGCTCGGAGGGTTGTGTCACGATCAAGCGTTACGGCTGACGACTAGACTGGCCAGCCTACTGCCTGGAACGCTCAACCGTGTCTTTCTGGCCGATTCAGGTTCGGTCGCGGTCGAGGTTGCATTAAAGATCGCCGCTCAATTCTGGATCAATCGAGGATATCCGAATCGCAAGAAATTCGTTTGCTTTCAAAATGCCTATCACGGCGACACAACTGGTGCGA
>JAGQPC010000181.1 GCA_020426925.1 Planctomycetales bacterium
AGAGGCTGTCGAGTTTTTTGTAGGCGATTCGAACTTCAGCGACGTCACCAACGTAAACCGGATTTCCGTCGTCGCTGGCGAGCACTTGCTTTTTCACGTGCTCCGGATCGCGGAATTGTCCGAGCGTCCGAATAACCCAGCGACGCTTGCCTTCCCAGAGATTGCCGCCGGATGTGTCTTTATTTTGCCCGCCCAACGCTCGGCGAACATCATCAATCGTCAGCTGACGAGCAGCCAATCGCTCGGGGTCGACGATGACCTGCAACTCTTCCTCTTGGCCGCCGTAAGTGTCAGCTTCCGAGACACCGGGCACTCGTTCGAGTTGCGGCTCGATGAGATCTTCAGCGATCTTTCGAACTTCCTGCAAATCGACTTCGCGCGGAAGCAGCTCTGCCAATTCAGGATGTTGTTCTCCCTTTTCCTTAACGAGTTCTGTAAGGCGAAACACTCGCAGACCAGTGTTGACCGCTCGGCGCGAAGGCTCCAACGCGTCTGCCAATGCCGGATGCGATTTCTGAAACGCAGCGATCTCTTCTTTCGACGGCGGACGAGCTGTCAGAGCGAATCTGGCAATCGGGCTGTCAGATGCGTCTGACGCTTCAATGACAGGCTCTTTGGCGTTGATCGGGTATTCGCGAACCTGTTGCAGGCGAGTGTTGACTCGCATCATCGCGTCTTCGATGTTGGTGCCAACTGCGAATTCTAAAGTGATGTCTGCCTGCGAATCGCGACAGCGAGACGTCATTTTGATGAGCCCTTCGATCGCGGCAAGTTGCTCTTCTTGCTCCTGAACAATTTCGCGTTCGATTTCCTGAGGGCTGGCACCTGGCCATCGCGTCTCAACCGACAGCACGGGGTTCTGAACAGCTGGAATCAACTGTTTTGGCATGGTGACCAACGATATCGCACCGAACAGAGCGACAATTAATACGCCGACGGAAACCTTGACGGGATTTCGAATGAACGATTGAAATAGTTTCATAAATGGCCGTCGACTGGTTCGATTCCATGTTCTTATGTTGAACGACGAGAGCGACTATTCTATTTCGTCGATTACCTTTACGCTCGAATTTGGCACGAGACGTTCGTTGCCAACGACCACGACGACATCGTCGATTTTGATGGCACCTCGGACTTGAATTCGATCTTCAACTGCGACGCCCAGATCCACCGCGACTTTTCTGGCGACCCCGGAATCAACAACGAATACGGCGCGATCTGTTCCGTTGAGGACCAGAGCATCCTTCGGAATAAGCGGCAACCTTTGACGCTCGCCCGCCGGGAAATCGACTCGGGCCATCATGCCAGCCAACAGCATTGGTGCGCCATCAATGATTTTGTTTTGCAGGTGAATTATCACCGGAAAAGTCCGAGCCCTGGAAGTGGCAATCGGGACGATTCGATCGATCGTGCCGGTAAACAATTCGTTGGGCAAATCGGGGAACTCGACACGAAGGACATCACCTTTTCGAAGGTTGACGACGGCCTCGGCCGGAACCGGTGCCTGCACTTCCACTTCGTCCATTTGAATGACTTCGGCGATGGCATCCCCGCGGCTGATCCACGCTCCGATTTCGGTAAACTCTGCCGACACGTAGCCATCAAATGGCGAAATGATGGTGAACTTTTCGATGCGGTCGTTGATCAGGTTAAGCCGCTGCGTCTGAAGTTCCACTTCCGCGCGAGCCTGAGCGATAGCCTCGACTCGAGGACCATCTTTAATGCGTTTGTACAGTGCTTCTGTTGCCTGGAGCGTGAACTTTGCGGCCTTCGCTTGCTCTTGAGCATCTTGTAGGTCGGTCGTGCTGCTTGCCCCGCGAGTGGCGAGCGTTTCCATTCGGTGCAGTTTACTTTCGGCATTCGTTAATCTTGCTTCCGCGCTGCGCACGTTAGCTTCTGCTTCGGCGATGTCTTCCGGTCGCGAGCCGTTTTCCAGCTCCGCCAACCGTTGCTGAGCAAGCTGAAGCTCTGCGGCAGCAGCGGCCTTTTCGATCTCCAACGTTTCCGTCCGCAATTGGGCCAACACTTGCCCCTCGCTTACGGCATCACCCTGGTTGACCAGAAACGATTGCACTCGGCCGTCAACGGCACTCCCAACGGTGCTCGTTCGCCGAGGATTCACTGTCCCCACGAATCGCTGGCCCGCTCGAACCTCCGATTCCGTGACACGAGCGACAACAACTGGCTTCGCTTCTTGTGCTGAAGTTGTGACAGACGACTTGGAGCAAACGATTGCAACCAGCAGGCAACACGCAGCAATGCGACGATTAGATAGCCGAGACATAAGGCGGGACCAAAAGGCGGGGAATGAGTCCGGCTGGCTACTGGGAGTTCAGCAGCGGCAGGACAAAGTCACCAATTATGTTCTGGACGCCGCTGAAATTCAAATCGTGGGACTAATCAGCACATTTGCGTAAATTTTTCCGATCGGGCGAGCTCTAGGAATCACGGTTTCCAGCAAGTGGGTTACGCCGGAGTCCGTAGTGGATCATGCTAAACATCCTTGGGCTAACCTGAAGATTCCGTATGCCGACCAGGAGATTCCGAACCATAACTCTAAACTAGCGCGGGGAAGTTTAGCAACTTCCACTACGTCAGAAATCTGAGTTGTGCCACGCCGCTAATTCTCGCGGGCCATATCGGTATCCAGGAATCGATAACCGACGCCGTGAACTGTTTCGATCAGCTCCGATCGACTTTGCAGTTTGCGGCGGATCGATTTGATATGCGCATCCACAGTTCGAGTTTGGATGGAGCGGTCGTTGCGACGACATCGCTCCGACAGTTCTTGCCGAGACAGTACGTAGCCGGGTCTGCTTGCGAGCTCCCACAGGAGTTTGAATTCGGTTGGCGTTAATCGCACTGCGCGATCGTCAACCCAAACTCGGTGCTTCCGCCGATCGAGGCGGACATCGTGACAAGTCAGATTACTAGCATCGGCCGTTCCGTTGGCGACAGCAACCGTTTCTGCTATTGCAGCTGCTGAACTTGCAGCGGAAGGCTGCGAGGAATCCACTGGCGATTCGAGTTGACGACGTTGCGCCGAATCGAGTGACTGGTTGCCGAGAATAGAATGCTCAATCGCTTTCTTGTTTAGTCCGACGACAACGATCGGAACAACTTCGCTCGGCACGCTTCCTCGCAAGCGTTTGGCGAGTTCAACGTGCGATATTCCGTTGATGTCGTCACCGACCAGTACGATTTCTGGACGGATTGCGCGAATCAGAACCAGGCTCTCTTCGGCACTGGTAGCTTGCTCGACAGCTATTCCCTTTCCCGTGGCGCGCTGGGCACACTGTTTCATGAACTGCAAGTCAGAAGATACGACAAGTATTTTTTTCGTATTCATCATGGTACAGACACGCACGTTCGTTCGAGGGACAATTCAACTGACATCAACTCGGGTGGACCGCTCGATCTTTGTTCCGAGCGATCCTATTGTTTTCATTCCATTTTTATTGGGCGACCGCGGCCAAATACAAATCGATCGTTGACGCGTCGTCCGATTTTACCGTCATTCCCAGCGGACCTTCGCCTACACGAGTCACGCATTTCGCTGGTTCGCCCGATTCTTTGAAGTCTTTCAAAGCCTCGGTGTTGTCGAGGAAGACCCACAAGCGGCCATCTTCGATGAACGTCGCAAAACCGTTTGCGGAAGTCATGTAGGCGACGATCGTTTCCGAGTCAGGAGATTTTACCGTCAATCCGCCTGGTCCGGTGCCAACTTGCGTCACGTGTTTGTCACTCGCTCCTTCACTTTGAAACTGTTGCCACTCTTCGCTGCCAGATCGGAACACCCAAAGTCGTTCGTCGACAATAGACGTTTCAAAACCGGTTTTTCGCGTCAAGTAATCGTCGATCACAGCAGCGTCCGACGACTTGATGGTCATGCCCATCGGCCCCGCACCGATCCGCGTGATGTGTTTTTCAGAGAACTTTCCGTTTTTCAAGTCTTCCGCTTCCGTAGTTCCCTCGCGGAATACCCACACGCGTTCATCGACAATTTTGGTTGCAAAACCTTCACGAGCGGCCATATAGTCCTGAATGACTTCTTTAGACGACGACTTAACCGTAAGCCCTCCAGGCCCTGCGCCGGGCAGCGTTACACATTTGGCTGGCTCCCCCGATGCTTTAAACTCTGCAAGGTCTTCACTTCCCAGCGGGAATACCCAAAGTCGGCCTTCGACCAGCGTCGTGAAAAACGCGTCCTTATCGAAAGGATTACGATCTGCTGAAGTCTTCACGACTTCACCGCTCGGTAGATAGTGCGCCCAATACCAAGATGTTTCCTTGCGATTTGAAGGCAATGCGTAGACTGTGATTCCAGCTACTTCGTCGCCTCTGGTGTGTTCGCAAATGATGGCAGAACCGGGCGTCATGTTTTGCAAGTCTTTCCGAGCTCGACTATTCAAATAGACAACCGATTCACCGACGTCGCCCGGACCGTTTTCAATAGGGAATTCGCCGCGGAATTGGCTCCAGTTGTGATACTTTGCCGATTGGACGAAATCCCAGAGCTTTCCCGTGTATTCGGCATGGGCCGTCGATCGCACTTCCAGCCCGTGGAGGTGCGATTGGAAACAAAAAATGCTGCAAACCAACAGGGTTAATAGTGTTTTGGTTTTCATTTTTTCCTCTCGTATTGCAATGTCCTTTTGTCACATTAACCGAATCGTCCAGTGACGTATGCTTCGGTTTCTTTCAGAATTGGCCGAGTAAAGATGCTTGAGGTCGGCCCGTATTCAAGCAAACGCCCCAAGTACATGAACGCGGTGTAATCGCTGATCCGAGACGCCTGTTGCATGTTGTGCGTGACGATCAAAATCGAGTACTCACCGCGGAGCTGATCGATCAAATCTTCAATTTTTCCAGTCGCGATCGGGTCCAATGCAGAGCACGGTTCGTCGAGCAACAGGACCTCCGGCTCGCTTGCGATTGCTCGTGCAATGCAAAGCCGTTGCTGCTGTCCGCCGGACAAGCTCAATGCGCTTTCGTGGAGGCGGTCTTTCGCTTCATCCCAAAGCGCGGATCCGCGCAGGCTGCGTTCACAGACTTCCTCGAGCACTTGGCGATTCCGCACACCGTCAATTCGCAGCGGATAAATAACGTTTTCAAAAATGCTCATCGGGAACGGGTTAGGCTTCTGGAAAACCATGCCCATCCGTTTTCGCAGTTCGATCACGTCGACCGTTGGCCCATAGATCGTGTCGCCCGATAGCTTCATGTCTCCTTCGATGCGAACTGAATCGATCAAGTCGTTCATACGATTGACGCAGCGAAGCAGCGTCGATTTGCCACAACCGGACGGGCCAATCAGCGAGGTCACTTGCTTGTCCGCGACATTCATGCTGATGTCGAATAGTGCTTGCTTGTCGCCATACCACAACTTGAAATCTTCGACGCGCAGGATGTGGCCTTCTTTTTCGACTTCTGTGTGTATCGCAGACGGAACAACTTCTCCATTCGTAATGCGTTGGAGAAGGTCTTGCTCGTCGTCGACCGCGGTAAGTTGTGCGTCCATTGTTTTGTTTCTCGTGCAGTGAGTTATCGGCGTGTCGAAACTAGAACTGACCAGCCGTAAATCGTTTTCTCAAATACGATCGCAACCAAATTGCCACAACGTTCAGCAGCGTAACGAGCCCAATCAGCAACAACGTCGTTGTATAGACAACAGGCTTTGCTGCTTCGCTGTTTTGACTCTGAAATCCCAGGTCGAATATGTGGAACCCTAGGTGCATGAAGCTTCGGTTTGCGTGGACAAAAGGAAAGATTCCATCGACCGGTAATTCGGGAGCAAGCTTTACGGCTCCAACCAGCATCAAGGGCGCGACTTCTCCGGCACCGCGAGCCATCGCCAATATCATGCCGGTCATGATTCCAGGAAGTGCTTGCGGCAAGACAACTCGGCGAATCGTTTGCCATTTACTCGCGCCGCAGCCGTACGATCCTTCTCGCATCGAATTCGGCACTGCAGCTAATGTTTCTTCGGTGGCGACGATAACCACTGGAAGCGTCATCAGTGCAAGAGTCAACGACGCCCACAAGACACCTCCTTTGCCCCAGTATGGATTGGGCAGGTTGGCTTCATAAAACCCGTTGAAGTATGGCGTGCCTGCGAGAACGAATATGAAGGCCGTGATGGAAACGAGCCAAAGTACGATCGAAGCGACGCCAGCGAACCGACGAAAGACCGACTGCTGTTGTCCAGGGCGGCCGCTGAGGCTGATAATTCCACTGATGAACGCGGCGACTGAAAATGCAGCAAGCAATCCGACCCAAACAAACCACTTTGCGGGAGGCATCGGTGCGAAACCGGCATTTACGGGTCCGCCATCGATGTATGCTCCGATGCGATAGCAGAAGAACCCCAAGCCAAACACGCCAAACACAATGCTGGGAACGCCAGCCAAATTGTTGATTGCGATTCGCACGGCACTGACAATCGGGCCTGTCTTTGCATACTCTCGCAAATACAGTGCGGCCAAAACGCCAAACGGAACGACCGCCAACGACATGATGATTGTCATTGTGATCGTGCCCCAAATCGCAGGTAGCACGCCACCTTCGCTATTCGCTTCGCGAGGCTCGTCAGCTAAGAACTCCCACCATCGACTGGCGTACGTCGTGCGTTTGTCCTGCGACGTTAACGAGTTCGCTTTGTACGCCCGGACAATGCTACCGAGCGGAATTGCGGCGACGCGATCGTCACACGTTCGTATGACAAGCTGATAACGGTTGGTCTCAGTTGTCAGCGCACTAATCTGTTCTTTGATTTCTGCAGATACTTCCTCGGCTTCCTCATTCGTTTCCAGCGTGCTTTCGATGATTCTCTGAACCGCGTCCGGCAACTTGGAAAAATCAGCTTCGATCTGTTTCCTTTTTTCAGTTGTCGACACACTCAGCTCGTCCATTTGCGACTTCAGCCCGTCCCGCATGACCGTCGCAATTTCGACAAGTTCAGCGTATTCTGGTTGCGACTGCAAAAAGCGAATTGCTTCGTCAGCGCCGGAAAGACTGCTGGCAAACATCGCCTCGCTGAGCCGAATGTCCTTTAGCGCATCGACGTTCGCTACCGCTTCGACGTCGTAATCGAGTTCAGCTTGACGCACGCGCAGACGTGCTCGTTCCTGTCGCGCGTACTCGTGTCCCAGGTCGTGCTTTTGCAGCTTATTTCGTTCGCGCCGATGCCCACTGACAGAACTTTGATGTTCCTGATATCGCTCCCAGAACTGTTTTGAATCGACCCAAGTTCTGGCCAATCCAGCGATGTCACCAATAGGTGCGTCTTCCGAATATGGGAACACGTGATACTCGCCGGTTGCGTCGTTCTTGCTGACGAAATCGATACGTTCGACATCGTCGGCTCGATGCGATGCGATTTCCTTGGTGAGGGCTTCTTTTCCGGCCTGGGCTAGCTCAGCTTGCATCTCGCTCAGCGGTTCAGCGAGCGTTTGTTGCTGTTCCGCGTCGATCCGGTATTGATTTGCCGATAGGAAGTCAACCGCTGACTTCAGCCCCTGCAAACTGTCTGAGAGTTTGAACGGTGTGATTTCAATAAATTCGATGGGGAAGCCGTAGAACCGTCCGTTTTCGGTACGTTCAAGAATCGCGGCGTCGGGCGGAAGCTGTTCGCTATCGGCAACGATTTGGTAGTCGGCCACCCACGTGTAATGCTGATTGGTTAGTTCGTAGTTTTCCGTTCGCAGTTTGCGATTCCGGTGCAGGACGTTTTCCGATCCTCTTGCATCTGCCAGTAGATTCAGCAGCCCGCGAACACCGTAAAGTTTGAACTCATACGGAGCATCGATCAGCGCCGACGCATCTGACGTTGTCGACTTGAAATGATTTGCTGCGTTTTCGGCTGCTTCGATTTCGCCCTTAATGCCTTCGATGCGATCTCCAAGAGACTGAACCAGCGTTTTCAATTCGAACAAGCGTTTGCTGGTTGGGTCACTAGCGGCGAATCGACGGCGAGCTGCAACCGTATCAAGCTTGCCATCGATTTCTTTCGTAATACGATTGAGCGAATCGGCTGCGTCCGACAAGCGTTTCTCAGTCGCTTCTTGCTCGACCGCGAGCTCTTTCGTTCGCTCGAGAATTGCGTTCGGAAGCCCCTTCAGCGAGCCAATCTCTTCGACAGCTTGTGTGAGAAAGTGGTTCTGATTTTCTGACGAATCTTTCAGCAGGTCGTCGGCGGTCAGCGGTCGTTCTTCGTCGACTACGACTTCACCCAACAGCGTGCGGCCATCGTGTAATTTGACTTCTACGATATCGAGTGGAACAAACGTTGATCCGCCAATTTGGGCAACGTTCCACAAGAGTACCGCGATCATCACCAGACACATGACCAACGCGCCACCAGTCAACCAAATGAATGGTTCTCCGGCCGCCAGTATCGACAGGCTTGCGGTAGAACCTCTCGCTCGGCGCGGCTTGCGTTTTTCGGTCGTGGTTTGTGTCTTTTCCATATTGGCGGTCAAAGCTGAACAGCTCGTTTTCGAAATCGCAGCCGAACGATTTCAGCCACAGTGTTGACGCAGAAAGTTAAAACCAGCAACGTAAGAGCAGCGAAAAACAGCGTGCGGTAGTGTGTGCTGCCGCGGACGGCTTCGGGCAGTTCCGTGGCAATGTTTGCGGAAAGAGTTCGGAATCCATTGAAAGCATTCCAGTCTTCGATTGGTGTGTTCCCGGCGGCCATCAGCACGATCATCGTTTCGCCAACGGCACGACCGAGGCCAATCATGAGCGCCGAAAAGAGCCCGCTCATCGCGGTTGGAACGACGACGCGAACGGCCGTTTGCCAAGGCGTTGCACCAGCTCCTAGCGACGCGGAACGCAAGTGACTAGGAACGGTGGAAAGTGCGTCTTCCGCGATCGTGTAAATGATCGGGATGATTGCGAATCCCATTCCAAATCCGACGACCATCGCATTGCGTTGCTCATAGGTTCCGACGAACGAGCCTCGCGGATCGAATCCAATCGCATTCAATGCAGCTGAACAAGCTAACGCCAAAACCATCGCGGCGGCGGCGGCGAAGACAAACTTCAGTAGATTCGCGATCGTGAACGTTCGTCGCGACCAACCTGACGCTCGGCGAACCAGCATTGGATTGACGAACAGCGTCACACAAACCGCGACTACCAGCGAAGAAATTGGCAAGAGCAGCAGCATCCACGCTCCAACGCCGTTTCCTTTCTGGCCGTCCAACCACAAACTAATGTCGTCGGCAAAAAACAATCGCTCAACTAAGCCCCCACAGCTTGTGGCTGCATACACTCCGCAACCGATCGCCACCAAAACAAACCACAAACGATACGGCGCAATTCGAAGGCTCGCGCGGTGAGGCAATTGTTGCCAAGCGAACGCGCCCAAAGCGACAAAGAACGGCACGGTAAAGAATGAACATAGGACGATCGGAGCGATTTCTTGCACGAATGGCGCGATCACCAATCCAGCCAAGAACCCCAAGACAACGCTGGGCAGACTTGCCATCATTTCGATCGAGGACTTCACTGAGTTCCGCCAACGCGGGCTGAGAACTTCGCTGGTGTAAATGGCGGCCAAAAGTGCGAGCGGTGCTCCGAACAACATCGAATACACCGTGGCCTTGACCGTGCCGAAAATGAGTGGTCGCAGACCCAACTTCATTTCAGGACCAACGCCAGCGTACGACGATTGCCACTCGTGTTTCGGCTCGTCGTAGCCCTCATACCAAACTCGACTAAACAGCGACGCGATTGTTGTTTCGGGATAGCCTGGATTAAGATCGGCGGCCCACAATTCCCCGTTCGATAACAGGAAAACGCCATCGTCCTTTGGCCCCATGAAGGCACGCTCAATTGGAGTCTTGTCTGGCAAATTGATCGACGTTAGTTGTTGATCGGTTGTTACGTGACAACCGATCGACGTTAGTTGTTGATCGGTTGTTACGTGACAA
>JAGQPC010000182.1 GCA_020426925.1 Planctomycetales bacterium
GCTGCCACACTCGGTAAATTCTTTGCAATCTTCGATGACAACCTGCTTCGGTGCACACGAGCGCAGTGACGAACCAACTTCAAAGAACTGCTTTGCGTAGTCACCAAAGTCGATGTCACAAAACTGTTGCAGCCATTGGATGGTGTCGATGTCGGTCTGTGTTGTCGTCGGAGATTTCAAGTGCAAGGTGTCGGAAATAATGCCGCTTGCCATACACAGTGCGATGCCAGGTTCAGGCTGGATGCCCGCGAATCGGAATCGATCGGCAACCAACGTACACGTCGAGCCAACGGGTTGATTGACGAATCGAATCGGTTGCGACGAACGAAGGCCACCGCCCAGGCGATGATGATCTAGCACTTCTATGATATCGGCCTGCTCGGCTCCTTGAACGGCCTGCGACAATTCATTGTGATCAACCAGAATCAGCTTTGTACGTGCTGAGTTCACAAGATCGGATTTCGTCAACACTCCGACCATGTTGTCTTCGTCGTCAAGCACGGGATACAGAGGCTGTGACTGTCGATCGACGATCCGCTTGATGTCATTGATGGTTGTGTTGTCTGGTATCGTCGTGAAGTTTCGGCAGATGGCTGGCTCGACAACTTTCGCTGTCTTAACGAGCAGCGTAGTCGTCGCGGTGTCGTAAGGACTAGTAATGACCGTCACATCGTTCGCTTCGGCTAATTGGAGCAAACCGGAACTCAACTGATAGCCGCCGGTGACAACGAGTGCGCGGACGCCTTTTTCCAGTGCTGGCAATTGAATCGTCGGGCGATCGCCGCTGACAACGAGCAACCGCTCAGCTGGATAAGTGTCCAGATTCTGAGCGAATCCGTGAGCGCTCATCGCGCCCACCATGACGATCAGTTCTTCTCGAACTTCTGGAACGACGGAGTGTTGAAATTCGCCTCCGAGAATTCGGCGAACGTTCTCCAAGCTGCTGTCGACCTTGCGAGTTTGCTCTGATTGGCCGCCTCCGCCCAAAACCAGCTCCATAATATCAAGCAGCGAGATCAAGCCCGTGCAGGTTCCGTCATAGGAGACGGTAGGAATCGTGCGAATTCCGTGTTCCTTCAATCGCTCGTAAACTTCATAGAACACGTCGGTCTCGCGCGCCGTCGCTAGCGGCGGGCGGCACAAGTCGGCCGCACGTGGAGTGACGTCCATGATAATCCGAGGAGTCTCAACGCCTGCTTTCTCAAGGGCAAAGACAGTTCGCGCGTTTGGTGGACCGCAGCAAGCAGCGACAGCGTTCGGTGTCGTGGTGCGAGCAAGTAAGTCCGCATAGGCGATGGCAGAACAAATCGCGTCAGTGTCCGGATTCCGGTGCCCAAACACATAAACCGGCTTCACCTTTCCAGTTCGCTCAATCATTGAAGTCACTCTGTGTCGAATTCTCAGCCACCGACGTGTGTTGTTGTCGCCTTAGTCTATCGCCTCCCGGGAATTCGGCTAGGCGAGACACGCAATCGTCCGAAAGTATACGTTTCTGTTACGCTGACGACTGCGCTGATAGCAGATGAGACAGCAGTGTTCGTCGAAAATGAAAGATTTCAGGAATCAAAATCAGGTGATTGGTATGGAGACCGATCTTGTCGTCTGCTACGCTTCCGCACCGCGAATCCTGCACGTGGACGGGCCCACAAACCGTATAGCGCGTTGTGGAAAGAATACAATATGAGTCGATCAAGTGTCGTTGTCTTTGGAGCCCTTGTGGTCGCAGCCACCTTTGGCTGTAGTTCTACTCGATGGGATCACATTACTCTGCCACGGTTCGGGGAAGCGAAGGATCCGCTAGACTTCGATTCGTCCTTTGCCAACACGAAGCTCGGCAAAGTCCACGAAATCCAGCAGATCGGCGAGCGAGCAGATGCTCAAAGCCCCGCTGAACAATCTCAAGCGTCACGGCTGTTGGTGACCAGAATTCAAGAAGAGCAAGACAAAGTCCTGCGAATCGAGATCGTTCGAGCGTTGGGGCAGCTCCGAACGCCAATCGTTATCGATGGACTGCGAATCGCACTTTCTGATTCTCGCGACGCTGTGCGAATCGCTGCTTGCGAGTCGCTCGCCAATGTCGGTTCCCGTGAAGCGTTAGACGTTTTAGGTGGAGTCTTACAATCCGATCCCAACCTAGACGTCCGAATCGCAGCAACTCGCGCAGTGGCCACATTCGACGGACCGGTTGCGATCGCGACGCTCCAACCCGCGATCAACGACCCCGACCCCGCGCTTCAGTACACGGCTGTACAAGCGATGAAGCAATTGCACACCGAGGACTTGGGCAACAGCGTTTCTACGTGGCAGCATCTTGCTCGCACGATTACCGAAGGTACATCCGCCACATCCCACGATGTTCCTCAGCTGACGTCGTCAGCTGAAGAGCCAGCGACACACTGATTCGAAGTCGCGTGACGTATCCGAGGCCCTAACTATCGCTGATCGTAGGCTTACCCATCGCGATCGCAACCGACCGGATGTTTCCGCGCTGACTGTGCTCCGCGCTGACTGTGCTCCGCCAGGCGCGACGTTCCGTCAACAATCACTTCGTCCCGGCACTTCCGTTTGAATTGATGCAAGTCAAACGAGTGGGCCAAGATTCCCCACGGACAATTTGTAAGGGTAAGCAACAGCAGCTATGATCGAGTGAACACGTTTGCTGGACAGTTGCACAAATCGTATTCCTATCAGGATCCGACTAATAGCGTTCGTTTCTACGTGGAGGTGCGTTGCAGATGATCGAGTCAAACGATGTAGACGGAACATATGGTGACTTTCTCGATTTCGAACGGAGGTTTGTCATTGACTGTCAACGCATACAATCAATTTGGTCAAGGACAGATCACAAAACGTTTTCTGACGATGAAGCGTAGATTAGTACTTATCGGACTGGCTATGTTCGCCTGCGGGTGCGGTTCTCCTGCAGGGCGGCCATCCTACTCGCCAAGAGACGATGACAAGCACCTGAAACCGTATGCACAGACAGCGGTTCCGATTATTTCTGCGATCGAGAAATTCGAATCAACGCATTCACGACTTCCCGTGGCGATTGATGAATTCATTGATGAAACTGGTTATACAGAATCAACGTGGCCTGGATGGACCTACGGTCCGCACGAAAACGGTTACACACTCTACTTCACTCTGGGATGGGATCCAGTATTGATGTACTCAAGCCAAGATCAACGGTGGGTCTACGATCCAGGAGATGGGTCTGCGACAACAGTAGTGAAGTTCAGCGGTCTTGAATTGACGCACGACTGAATAGTTGAGTAACGCCGCTTCCTACTAGCCCGCCGAATACATGTCGCACGATTCAGTGAGCTTTGGCTACAACGTTTTGCGGCGCGATTTCCGGTCAAACCGCACCCAATCGTTTGCAGTTTACCAGCCGGTAGGGACCGGCCCAACTTGAAACAGCTAGAGCAACTCATTGATGACGCGCAACGCGTCAATGGGCGAAACGAAGCCGTCACCGCTAACGTCGAAGTAGTACTCTGGTTGCGTCGACTTGTCGACTTCGTGGGAGCCGTTTTTGATCAGCTCGTTGATCACCAACAGAGCGTCACGTGGTACAACTTGTCCGTCGTCGGACACGTCATTTGGCATGTTGATGTTCTGCCACGCCCATCCAGTTCGGCGTAGATGTATCAGGATCTCGTCGCCGTCATGCGGAATGTAATTCTCATATTCATTCGATGGCGAACCGTTGACGAGAAAATCGAGCTCATGATATGCGTCGACGTCGTGCCCCATGATTGACGTCTCACTGAAAAACGCATCGGCGTTCTTACCATCGGTTGCGCTGCCTGCTACTCGCCACACATCGAAGAAGTCGTCCAGCGTCACGTAGCGAAATTGTCCACTGATTCCTGCAGGACCTCCTTCACCGATGTGGAGAATTCCATCAGAAACGTTTTCCTCGTCAGCTACATGTCCTTCACTCGGATCATGCGTGACCGCATGTGTATGAGGATTGTAATGACCGTCTCCAAGGCCAATGTTGGCTGGAATGAACACGTCGTCGTCCTCAATTCTGATGGTCAGCTGCGCGTGAATGTGGTCAGCAATCGCGTGGCTGGGCGCAGCCTTGGTTTCAAGTTCTTCAATTCTGGAGTGCATGGTTCGTGCTCGTGTTGTTCATCAAAGTTTGCAATCGTGGTCTATCGTCGTGCATTTTTCGAATCGATCGAAGCCTGGTAGAGGTTATCAATTTCATCCAGAAATGTGTCTGGCGACGCAGCAATTTTCTTCGTGCAAGGTGGACAGCAGACGAAGACAAGTCGGCCATTCACGACGGTGGATTTCGCGTTGTCTGGTAATGGCTTTTCCATTACTGGACATTGTGCCTGAGCTTGCTTCATATTCTGAGCAATCGTTTCCCAGTGCTGTTTGTCCACTTTCCCGTGCTTGCATCCTTCGCAGCACAGAAACACCTCCACCTTGCCAACTTTTACCTTGTGCGGCGTACCCATTGACCCTAACACG
>JAGQPC010000183.1 GCA_020426925.1 Planctomycetales bacterium
GGATGTCAGTCATGTCATTTCGATCACTCCACACCGGAGTCGTTCTCGTCACACTTTTGGCTCTAAGTGCAAGCGGCTGCTCTTCACCTCCGTGGCGAAAACAACACACAGTAAGTCAACAAGAAAAGGATGCCTATTTCGAGCAGTCCGCAGCATGGATTCAGTACGACGACGTAGAAAGCGATCCGAGTGAATACCAGTCGCGACCTGTATCAGACTCGACCTATGCCAAAGTCCCACCGGTCTCACGCAGCACAAGCGGCGGGTCCGGAAGCTGTTGTCATTAGTTTCCGCACGGGAAGGATGTTCTGACAATGAATCTGTTAAATCAAATCCGCTTTCTGCCGTACCGAGTTGCCAGACGCATTGGTACGGCGGACATCAGTCGCGTGTTTGGCATCGAATCCAGCAACCTACAGGCCGTACAACTTGAGGATCAGTATTCCTTTGAGGAGATCACATCTGAAAGCTTCGGAAAACTGATCAAAGGCTATCCACAATTTTTCAGTGACGATCAGCTAACTGAGTTGGTGTGTAACAACGTCTACTGTTTCGCAACGTTCCACAAAGAGAAGGTCGCCGCGTTCGCATGGCTCGCTACTGGAGACGTTGCTGCTGAGTTTAATCACAACGGTGATCTGCAAGCCGGGCTGCCCGTATTTCTGCCGCCAGACACCGGCTTCGTCTACAACGTCTTTGTGATGCCGGACCATCGAGGACGAAGACTCTACAGTTCCGTAATGAGAGAACTTGCAGGTCGAATGAACCAACATGGGGTCACTCGATTGATTCTGACCACCGATGCAACCAACACCAGTTCCCTCAAAGCACTTCACCGGATGGGATTCCAAGCCTTGGGGTCCGCATGGCTCTTGCGAGTTGGTCCATTCTCGATGGCACGATATCCAACTTCACCGGTGTTCGGGACCGTTGAATTCGGCAAGTACACAGGCGACCGCAGATTGGTGCCGCCGGTGAGAAGTCGCGCGTTTTCGCCGGAAATATGGCGCGCGTTTGGGAGATATGATGCACCATGCGCAAACGCTTTTCCAGCTCGGCACGATGCGTTTTCGCGGAGTGAAATATTTTGCAAATTGTTGCGCGTATGAACCGAGCCACATCGTGTTTTCATCTTCACTATGAAATCTGGATCGCCGCCTAACGACACCCGCCGGTGCGCGGTTGTCGCGGCTCGGTAGTTGTCCGGGAACGCGCGACGAACTTACTTGGTCGTACTGCGCGTAGAACGTCAACCAGAGCGAGTCACGAGCGGTTGGCACTCAGCAGATGCCGTTGGCACTCACTCATGTGAGGGCGAGTTGGGTGACCAGAATATCAGCATGTGACTGTGTCGAATAAGGCAATATGACTCGTGTGTTGCGCGGGCTGATGGTGATCGCTTTATTGCATGTTGAGACTCCTCTTTTGGAGCGTTCCCCACACCCGCCGATCTCGTCCGATGATTGAACTTGGTGGGCCTGGAGCGTTCGTGTTCTGACGCTCATGCAAACGAACCCTGTCAATTCGAATCGGACGGATGGTCCGACGAACCCAACAGCACGAGGAACGCTGATCTCAATTTACGGCAGAACAAAAAATAAGGAAGTAGACGTAAGCTGCGCCACTCCAAGCTCAAACAGGAAGGAAACAGAGAAGGAAACCAATTAGAGATATCTTTCAGAGGGAAGAAAACCAAGGAAGTAGACGCTCAGAAGTGCGCGCCCCAATACCGACCAAAGTGCGCGCGATTCCACCGGCGGTACCAGCAGATCACGAAACATTGCGGTTTAGGTCGCAGCAACTCACTTTCATCGCCTCACACGCTGGTCAACTCTGCCGCAAGTAGCGTCGTGTCATCAAATGGCGGTCGAGACCGACGGAACTTTGCGAGTGCCTCGGAGAAGTCACCGACGAGTTGTCTCGCGTCAGACGCCGATGAGGAATCCATGACTTGGCTAACCCGATGAGTCCCGAACTGGCTCTCGTCCGGATCAAACATTTCTGTCACTCCGTCAGAGACCAACACAATTCTTGTTCCACTTGCAACGGGGATAGTTTCTTCTGCGAAGCTCATGTTTTCATCGACGCCCAGCAAGAGATCGCTGGCTTCGAGTCGTCGTACTGCCTTGCCCGGTTCCTGAATAAAGGGATGCTCGTGTCCAGCGTTCGCACAGGTGAGTGTCATTTGTTGGCGATCAACCAATACGACGACCATCGTTGCAAAGTGCCCGTCCAAGATGATCTCCGCGTAACGGCGATTGATCCGGTTGAGTATCTCTGCCGGGCTGTGGGTCACCTCAATGGCTTCCAAGACCAGTGCCTTGATAACAGTCGCAGCCATCGCCGCCGGAACCCCGTGGCCGGAAACATCGGCAAGACACAACAGACACCGTTGTTCCCCAAGCGGTATCACGTCGTAGTAGTCGCCTCCGACGTCGTCAGCCGGTTCAAATAGTTCGGCCGTCTGAATTCCTTTCACCTTTCCATTCGTCGGACGCAGGTTCTGCTGAATATCGCGAGCCTTTTTCATGTGAAGCCGTCGGTCCCGATCTGCCGCCGCCAGCTTTTGCGTCATCTCGTTGACCTGCTCCGAAAGGTAATTCAGTTCTTCACAACTACGTTCCTCTGCTTCGGCGTCCAGATCGCCGTCACCAATCCGACCCAGTGTAGAGACCAGTCG
Source organism: Planctomycetales bacterium (assembly GCA_020426925.1). Classification (GTDB taxonomy): domain Bacteria; phylum Planctomycetota; class Planctomycetia; order Pirellulales; family Pirellulaceae; genus JAGQPC01. The sequence continues at coordinate 2,681 of JAGQPC010000183.1, forward strand.
CCGCAGTGGTTTGGTCACGACCCGCCTCAGGACAAGATTGACCATCAACCCCGCCAACGTTCCCGCCAGAAGGACAGCAACGATCTGACGAAACAGTTCCTGACGGGCATTTCGCAGGACCGATTCTTCGGCCTCAGAGACGTAGATCGTGCCGCGAGGCCCCTCAAACTTCGCAACGACCAGCGAGTGCGAACCGGACGCCTGATGATTATCTTCTTTGCCAGCTTCCCGCATCGCTCGAAACATGTCGTGCGAAGCTCGACCGTGTGACTTGGCCTGCATCGAACTGCCTTGCCACTCCACAGCAATGTGATGTCCCGGTGATTCGGTCGTGTTCATGCGGGCGCAAATGTCGTCAATCAACCGCTGAATGGGTTCATGGTCCCGATTGGCGATTGCATCGACCGACTCGTAAATGGTCTTCGCTTCTTCGACCAACGCGATGCGTTTTTCCTGCGTCGCATCACGGATGCGCAGCCCGTGACCAACAATCAGAAACAGAACAACGACGAGCAGCAGCAATCCGTTGACAGCCAGCATCAACTGACGACGAATTGGTAGGCGTTTCCAGAATTCAAGACTCATCAAAAACCGATTCTCCTGCTCTAACGGCGTATCGCTCCACACCGTTGGATGCACGAGAACACAGTTTCTTCGTCGTTCGGATAGAATTAGTCGGATTCGTGATGGCAATGCTGAGCCGTCATCGTGCATTGCTCCAGCGAGGCCAAATCGTTGGACCATTTGTGGCAGCTCGACGAGTACGCCGAAGCAAAAGCCTCCGGATCAAGCGTCGATTGCTCGGAAGCGATCGAACGAACCTGATCCGAGAACCGTCTGGCCAAAGACAAGTCAACTTCATCACGAGAGACCCGGCAGATCACGAAATGCTTCTTCGCATCCTCCAGCATTTGCAGGCTCGCGTGCCAAAGTCGCTCCGTCGCTTCAGAGTTCACCGACGACTGATCGGGTTTCAGATCATTGATGGCTCGAAGAAGCGATGCCGTTTCCAGACAGAATCGCAGCATACGGCTCATCGCGTATCTTGGCTCATTGAATCGAAAGTAGTGCAGTGCCGGATAGAAATGATGCGACTCAAGAAGGTCGGCCAGCTTGGATGCCAACTCACACAAGTCTTGGTTCAGCAAAGCACGGTCATTGCTCGCAAGATGTAATCGCAAGTACGCCAGCGTGTCTCCGGTTCTTCCCGTGCGAAAGTCAATCTCCGATGCGAACTGATTACGTCTGCCAAGGGCGCTGTAGACCGAAATGATGTACGCCAATACCAGCGTGAAGAAGCTAAAGCCAATGGCTGCTGCGGTGATCGTCACCATTCGAGCAAATGCAGTCTTGGGCACAAGATCGCCCACACCGAGAGTCGTTATCGAGAATCCCGCGTAGTAGACTGCCGTGACAAAGCTTGTCTCTGTTGCCGATGCATTTGAACTGACAATGCCCACTCCCAATTGCGGCCAGACAATCAGGCTGACGCCCACCAGCAGAAGCGTGGCCCAAACCGTCGCCTGAGTCACAATCAGCACTGGCCCGCTAAAGAGAAGCAACTTGCTCTTGGGGCCGAGAATACGCTGTGAAATGTGATGGTAGATGCGGTAGGTCAATGCGGTGATTGGCCCGGTCACCGCAGGCGGATAGAGCACCGCCATCCACGTTTCAAAGATGCTGGCCGATGTGAGCAGCAAACCGACGACCGTACAAAGAAATCCGACGCCGATCAATCAATCACACCAGCGTACTTTCGAAAGAGTTTGATCAACTCTTCCAGCTTTTGATCACGGTCGTTCACGTCATCATTCTGCATTGCTTCGGTGACGCATGTTTTCAGATGATTTTCCAAGACAATCTCAGCGACTTTCGACAAGGCGCCGGTTGCAGCCGAAATCTGCATCATAACGTCGACGCAGTAGTCTTCGTTCTCAATCATTCGCCCCACCGCCTCAACTTGGCCGTTGATGCGGCGTATGCGATTCAGCACTTTCTTTTTCTCATCGTCTTGGAGCATTTACGCGTACCGGTAACACCTTCGAATCGTCTGCGCACGACGTGAATCCGTCAGGACAGTCAAATTGACAGCTAATATCGGAGTTTAGCGTATTTTCAGCACTTAGGACAGGATCAGCTCATCATGCCATGCTTCATCGGCGCTGATTGGTATCGCTCCGGATCACCGAAACGCCTGACGATCTCAGTGAAAATGGCTCCCTTCTCGACCCTCTCGTCCGACTCCATCACCAAACGGTACAGGTCATCGGGCAGTACTCTCACGACGGTCATCAGCCCCTTGACTGACATTGCATAGTTTGCGCGCATTCCTTGCACCTCGCGGCGGTTCCAAATCGCCTTCATGAAGTCTTCAGACATGTTCATTCCCTGCATCTTTTGTGGGTAGCCTGGAGTGTTGAATCCCTCCTCGGTATGCGTTGCCACCTGCGGGCGGTGATCGAGATTCGCCAAGTACTGATCCACGGAAGCCCCGGCTCTCATTCGAGGCCCAACGTGCTTAACCATGTGATTCATCATGTGATGCACCATGTGACAATGAAAAATCCAGTCTCCAGGATTGTTCGCTACGAACTCAAAATCGGAGGCCTGAGCTACCCCAACCAATTCATTGTTTCGAGGTACCCACGCGCTCTTCGGTATCCGGGCACCCTCATGGCCCGTCACCCAAAACGTATGCCCGTGTAGGTGGATCGGATGATGCTGCATAGGAGCAAAGTTCATCAGCCGGATTCGAACTCGTTCACCATGTTTGCAGACGAGCGGCGTCGTGAACGGACCGCTCTTGCCGTTGATCGTGTGCCAGTTCCAGTCCATCGACCAACTGTCAGAAACTGTATGTGCTGCATCGATGAAGAAATTCTGAAAGATCAACCCGAAGTCCCGGTCAACCGGTGGATCAAACACTTTCTTCGGATGCACAATGAACCAGCCCACCTGACCGAACGCTTCCTGCATCGCTATGTGCGAATGATAGAAAAACGTTCCCTCCTCATGGACATCGAATTCGTGGATCATCGTCTTGCCGGGTTTGATCGGATTCTGAGTCAAGGTGGCGGCACCGTCATACTGCACAGGCAACTCGAATCCATGCCAATGGACGAACGTGTCTTCCGGCAGTTCGTTCGTAATGACGATCCGTACGCGATCGCCTTGATTTACTTCGATGGTCGGCCCCGGCATGCTACCGTTGTAACCAAAAACGTTCATCTTCACGCCGGGATGGAATTCCTGCTCGACGGCCATCGGCACGAGATGGAATTCCTTCGCTCCGTTCACCATCTTCCACGGTAACTTGTCGAGGTCCGGGGCGGTGAACGGGACGGGTCCATCAGCGACGCTGCGGAAGCCGGGCACGAGTTTGCCGAGATAATAATCGGAATCAGGATCGTTCCCGCGACTCGGTTTGAATCGTGAGAAACCTTCGTAGACCTCCTTTACTTCGGCCGTTGGCGGAATCGATGGCTTCGCGTCAGGCTCCCCAATCGGAGCATGCGTCTGATGCGTCGTTCCGTGCTCCTGCGCCATTGCATTGCTCGCCAGCAACGTGGCGGCCCCGGCAGCAGCGGCTGTGGTCTTGGTAATGAACTCGCGCCGGCCAACTGAGTTGGAGGCATTCTGCGTGTCGTTCTTCTTTGTCATGTCATGGCTCCTTGAAGCAGTTCGTATCAGCGAGGTTTGGGAACGGCGTCAATGTGTCCCGGAGGCGTCGGGCCGTCCGCCGCCCGTAGACCGTCATGCAGTAAGAAGCCGTGAATCAACACTTCATTCCTTCGCAGTTGCTCCTCGAAAGTGATCTGGGCTACGCGCATCTCCGAGTAGTCGCGCTGCGCCTCCAATACGTCAGGCCATTCTACCCGATTCGCCTTGTAGCTTTGGAGTAGCTCCCTATAGGCAGCTCGTGCTTCCGGAACAATCGTGTCTCGATACTCCGTTGCATGCTCGTACGACATCGCATATTCCTGATACACATTGGCAAGCATCTTTCGCAAAGAGAGTTCAATGCGGCGAATCTCGTTCTGCTGGCGGTGATAGTCCGCCCGTGCCTGATCGATAGTGCCCTGATTCCGGTCGAAAAATGGAATCTCAATGCTCACATCGGCAACCGCCACGGTTTCTTTCGCGTCGAAGTTGTAGCCCGAACCGGCTGAAACCACGATATCCGGAATCCACTCAACTTCTTCACGACGAATAGAGGTTCTATCTGCCGACAGCTTGGCCCTGGCGGCCATCAGCTCCGGACTCTGATCGAGCACTCGCCCAAGTGCTTCATCGAAACTCATTTGGGACTCCGTGCCGTTCAGGGTCCCGGCCAAGCTACCGACCGGAATTTCAATGCCGACCAAGGAACTCAATTCGCGAAAATGGCGGCGATACTCGTGTTCGGCTCGCTGCAAGTCCAACCGTGTTCGCTGCAACTGAATATTGGCCTTTCGCACCTGAAAGCGAGGAGCTTCTACGTCTCCAAAAGTCAGGACAAACTCTCCCGGCTCCAGGTCACAAACCTGAGCCATCATCATCGTTAGCAAAGCATAGGAGGCAATATTAAAGGGTACTCCCAAAAAGACATCGGCAGACCGTTGGTAGAGCTGGCAAGACAATTTCCCGTCGGCCACATAAAATTGAAACAGCGCATGACAAGGGGTCAAAGCCATTTGGTCCAGTTCCCCGGTATTCCAGGCATTAACGATAATTCGGCGGGAATCAGGATTATTTTTGATTTGATCTACCGCCCGGGCAATTTGATTGATTGCCTTTCCATCCGGACTTTGCCACCGCACCCATTGTTTTCCATAAATCGGCCCCAGATCACCATTGTCATCAGCCCATTCATTCCAGATGCGCACCC
>JAGQPC010000184.1 GCA_020426925.1 Planctomycetales bacterium
ATCGTCCATCGCCATTGGCATCGCCCATTACACGTTGTTCGAAATAGACCTCACTTCTAATTGAACGACCGCTGGTTGACGCACCAATGATGTCCATATCACCGTCGCCGTTCAAGTCGACGATTTCCAGATTGGCTGCGCGCCAGCGCAGATAGTGGATGTTTGCGACCTGGTGATGTGTGAACGAACCGGTGCCATCGTTCTCCAGCCAGTACACGAAATTGTGATTCAAGCCGTAATAGAAAATCGTCGCGATGTCGGAGTCTCCATCGCCATCGATATCACCAACGGCAAGCGCTCCCGTGTTCGTGCTCGAGTCACCTGAGCGAGGATCGTGACCGGCGATCACCACCAAATCGCCAAACCCGTCCGCACCCAGATTCGGATACCAACCCAACTGGTCGTTTCCCCAGTGGGGAGTCACGCGCTCGTCGGACACGACAATGTCAACGCGCCCATCGCCGTTCATATCGCTGTACTGGACCGCGCGATACGTCGCCTGAACGGTATTTTCTCGAAGTAACTGGCCTGCTGCGAATGTTCCCTTGCCATCAAGGTGGCGATACCAAAAGATCTGGTCGTGTGCCCAAACAAGATCCTTGAATCCGTCCTGATCAATGTCCACATAATCGAAAGCACGAGCGTTCCTTGCGATTTCATGAAAGTTCTGACTCAGAAGCTCAGAGTCATTCAGCCAATTTAGCTTCCCTTTGTTCTCAAGCCACCCAAAACGTGAGTTGCGAGGTTCCAAAACAGTGGAATAAACGGTTTCGATGACTAGATCCAGATCGCCATCGGCGTCAATGTCGACAGGCCGACCGTTGGTGTACCAGCCGTTACCATCAAGGATCCTGGTATGTTCCTCCGAGAATTGAAGGTCGCCCAGATTTTCGCGCCATGCCAACCCGTCAAAAAGATCATAGTCTCCATCGTTGTCCATATCGACTGGGATGGTCCGTAGCGCCGTGGGCTTCGATCCGACATAGACATACTCAAATGGTTGTCCATCACCATTGTTCAAAAGTAATCTGGTGTCTTCATCGTCGCTGTGGCCACCGCTGACAACATCCAAGTCACCATCGAAATCGAGATCGATTGTGGTGACTTGGCCTTCAAGTTGTACATCGCGAGCAGTCAGATTGACTGGCGCAAATCCGACGGTGGTTAGCAGGCAACGTTGTTCAAGCTGCTCTGGCTGTAGATTTCGGTGTGTTCGCATGATTCGATCCCTGGAAGAAGAGAAACGGCCAGTTCGAGCCCCGCCGAACTGGCCGTTCGTGTGAAAAGTTAGTTGTTGATCTGCGGATCCGTCGCCAGATTCAGCAACGTCCAATTGCCTTTATCGTCAAGGTTTTGGCCGCCATTGTTAAGGTAGTTATTGACCGAGGCTGTGGTTTCTTGCTGCGAAATCATGCCATCGCCATTCGTATCGACAGCACGGATATCGATAGACGACGCTGCCTGGTTGGTCGCGATGTCCGCGCGGATTCCGTCGATGATATTGTTTTGAATCACGCACCCGTCAAACTTGATGTTGCAGACTGCCGTGGTGTCAAGTCCGTTGGTGTCATTGCGCATTCGGAACCCACGACCCCCGCAATCCGACAAAGTACAACCATCGACATTTACGGTCACGTTACCGGTTCCGCCTGGCCGTACCATGCACCCTTCATCGCCCGCAGTAACGTTATCGCTGTTTCGATCAAGCAAATGACAATCATTGAGCTCAACCAAGACCGTGCCGCTGTCTTTCTCGTCTCCTGCATGGTCGGCAACGTGGCAGCCGTAAAATTGACATTGCAGATTTCCTGCATCTTCTTCGACAACACCGATGCCTTCATCAAGACAGCCTTCGCAGTCGACATACAGCAGTACAACGGATTGGTTTCCGTTTCCCAATTCTTCAAATTCCAGTCCGTCTTCGGTGTTGTTGTGCACCTGAGCGATGGAAACAAGAACCTGACTATCACCGTTGCCGCTCTGCTCGCATTGTAGACCGTCGGAGCCCTCCAGCTGCTCGCCTGGAAGCGGTGGAAGCGAACCATTGCCGTTGGCAACGAGATCAAATACGTAAACCGTCAGGTCGCCGTTTTTTCGCCACAACTTGCAGCCTGCACGTCGATTGTCGTTCAATTCGCATCCGTTCATGTTGACGTCGAGCGTCCCACCTGTGTGGTCATCGAAAACAAGAATGCCGTTAGGCAGGCCGCTCATGTCATAGCCTGTGTATGAGCCGTTTCCTTCCGCGACGACGTCGGTGAAGTCGACGTTGATGTTGCCGCCAGCATTCTCGTCGACGTCGATCAATATGCCGGTTCGGTCACTGTCGTAGACATGAACTCCGTCCACGGATATGTCGGTAGTTCCGGCTGTGGCAGATGGCAATTCGATTGATATGCCACCGTACAGGACAGCAAAATCGCTGAGTTCCGCGCCGTTACGGTCGTAGATTCCCAGCGCTAAATCCCCTGAGCCGGTGTTCACGATGACCGCCGTCGATTCCGCTCGAATTTTCAGCTTTTTGTTCGCGTCTGGGTACGTGAGAGCAGATGTGACATACACATTGGACTTCAAAACGATTTCAGTGTCTGAAGAATTTGGAAATGCGGCCAACGCGGCACGCAGAGTTCCACGTCCGCTATCGGCACTGCTGGTCACGTCAATAGCTAAAGAAGAATTTGCCGCTAAAGCCACGCAAGCAATGAAGACTACGGAGCTTGGAGCTTGCGCGCAGCGGTTTAGAGAATCTCATGACTTTACCTCATTCGGATGTGTTAGCACGATAGAAACAGTCAGCGGCTAGCCATTCCGAAGGTGCGTCCATGCCCGCCATCCAATGTTGGCAATACCCCCTCGGGTGCCATAAGAATAAGGTGCAAAATCAGGATTGCAATGGTTTCATCACAAACTTCTGGAGATTTCACACTACCCATAGGAAAGGGCTGTTGAAAGGATTTTACGGCGTTTTTTCATCGAAGTGTGAAATCACGAATTCCGCGATTACAGCTGTTCGTTGGCGATTCCTTCCAGCCGCCGCGTCATTTTCGTGGCGAGTGTGTGTTCACCTCGACCACGTGCGATCACAATCGCGTTTCGCAATACGGCCACTGCTTCAGTGGTTTCACCGTTGGCGATGAGAGCGACCGATAGCGTGTCGAGATAGCTGGGCGATTGGTGGTTCGTGATTTCACACGCCATTCGCGCAAGCCGAATGGCTTCGGCTTTTTGATTTTCGTCAGCTGACTCGGAGCGGTCCGTTGCGAGCAACCACGCCAGGTTATTCAAAGCTTCGACGTGATGCGGATCGCTTGCGAGTACCTTGCGATAGGCTGCTGTGGCTGCGGCTAACTTGCCACTCAACTGCAATGCGATCGCCAAGCTCATTCTGGACGGAACGTGATTCGGGTTCGCGTTGATCGACCGTTCGAGCGACTTAATTGCTTGCGGTGTGTGTCCTAACCGACCATAAGTTTGAGCCAACAGCACCAGCTTGTCAGCTTCGCTATCAGCAATGGATTGCGATAACGAGTCGAGCTTGCCTGCAGCCGAGCGACGTGCTTCATCTGTAGTCGACGTCAATTCGATCTCTTGCAGTTTCAGTTGTACGTCTGCTGGCTGGAGAGTTTGCAACGCTCGATTCGCAGCGATTTGATCACGAGCATTGTTTTCCGCGGACGCGATTTCGCCAGCCAAACGCAGGGCCTTGATGTGTTGCGTCTTGTCAGTCGTTGCAGACAGTTCGCGCTGCAGCTCTCGTTTAGCGTCATCGAAATAGCCACCTTCGAAGTAAGCGCGAGCTACATTGACTCGTCCCGGCGAAAACCAGCTTGCGATTTGCTGTCCGGGAAACGGCGACGCTTGCGCCATCACGTCTTTCAGCGAAGCACGCAACAACGAAACATCGGCAAGCACCTGCGACGGAGCAACTTGGCCTTTGTAGACAACTGCGATATTTTTTTGACTGTCGACCAACATGCTCATCGGCAACGGAAGTGGCCGTTTGCGATAGAAGATTTCGTGGTCAACGGCCACAAACTTTTCTAGCCAAACTTGAGAAGCCACTCCGAATGCTGACGGCAGATCAAGTTGCGCGGCGACTCTGTTCGCATCTTCCGCCTCATCATCAACGCTTAGCGCGATTACGTTGACGCCTGCTTCTTTGAAGCGATTGTACTCCGCCGAAAGTTCGTTGAGCTCTTCGATGCACGGCTTGCACCAGCTCGCCCACAGCACAACGTACATTGGTTGGTCGAGTTTCAGTTTGTCATTGCTAACGTCTAAATCAGGTAGTGGTCGTCTCTGTGTCAGAACCGTTCGAATCGCTGTTGGTTGTTCAGCGGCCGGAATGTCGGTTGAGTCACCAATCTCGCCACGAATCGCGATAGCTCGACCTGAATCGATCGGCTGAGCCCCCGCTTTCCCCTGGACAAGGCGATAGCGGTGCCCGGCCTGGATGGAATCGAAAGTCTGATACTCGCTAGTTCCCGGCCAACGGACACGAACCCGAACGATTGGATCGCTTGCGTCCAAACCAAAGTGAAGAACGCGGCTAGATTGACTTAAAAACCCGTCGCCCGCTCGGACCGTTCGATACTGTGACTTCGCACCATTTGCTGTGGCCAGTTCTACGCGAGCCCCAATGGCATCTCGATTGCAGGACACGCCGACAAGCTGCAATGCAACGAAGCTCTTCGATGCGGACTGATCGTCGTTGCACGGATTCAGCATCAACCGGACTCGCGGTCCCGTGCGATTGGCGAGCCAGAAATCTAGGTCGCCGTCTTGATCCCAATCGGTGACTGCCAAGCCGCGTGAATCGTCAGGGACGTCGACGTTCAAGCACGCCGAGACATCAGAGAAACGAGTCCCAGTTTTCACGTTGTCACCAAGATTCAAGAATGCGCAGTTGCGCTCGTGGCCACTGAAGCTGTGCCCTTCGCGAATCAGGTTCGCCAGACGATTCCAGCCATCGAGATAATCTTCGTTGTTGTTTGACGATTGTGAAACCAACGGCGATTGCGACACGACCTGTCGCCAAAAGAAACTTCACAAATCGTCTGATTTCTCTTGCGTGATGAAACCGTTGGCCACCAAAAGGTCTTCGTTGCCATCGTTGTTGATGTCGGCAAACTGACTGCACCACGCCCATCGGCCCATGGTCACACCCAAGGGCACGCTCACATCATCAAACTGAGCTCTGCCGTCACCAAACCGATTCGCAAACAACGAATTGCCGCGAGCATGTCGTTGGAACTGACGTAACGTTTGATCATCCGCCGACGACTGGAACGTCCGCTGAAACGCGATCCGTCGTCCGGCCGAGGACCACATATTACTGACATACGCGTCCATCCAGCCGTCGCGATTAAAGTCTCCCCAAGTTACGCCCATGCCTGCCGAGATATCTTCAACGCCAACCTCTGCGGCGACGTCATGAAACGAGTCGGCGTCGTTCCGAAACAGATTGTTGCGACCATAGTCGTTGGCGACGTAAATATCCATGTCTCCATCGTTGTCGAAATCTTCCCATGACGCAGCAAAGCTGAAACGCCGATTGTTTGCGTCCATGCCCATTTGCTTCGTAACATCACGAAACCGCCAACCACGATCGTTGCGAAGCAACAGGTTGCGGCCACCGTTATTCGCGTCGTGATACGGAATCGGACGGCCCATTAACGGTGACGACGTTCGTGGAGAATAGCAGCAAACATACAAGTCCAAATCTCCGTCGTTGTCATAGTCAGCAGCAGCGAGTGACATCGGCGGAGCGTCTGGAGTCAGCTTGGTCGCACGGCGTGAAAACCGTCCATGTCCATCGTTTTCGGCAAACACCACTCCCATGACCGTGGCGACCGCGACATCTTGATCGCCATCCTCATCGAAATCGACAAACAAAGCAGAGTGAGTCTCGATCAACCAATCTAGATTAGATTCTTGCGACCAATCGACTGTCGTGCCGTCCGACTGTTGCACGTAAAGCTTATTCGGAAGTCCACCAGCAACTCCGCCAGGTTGCGGAACGAATAGATCGTCAAGACCATCTCCGTTCACGTCGGCGACCGAAATGCCTTGATAGCTCGATGGCATAATGCAGAAACTGTGTTCCATTCGGTCGTACCAATAGTCGATCGACTGGCCGAGCTGCGCGCGAAAGTCTTCTGCGTTCTGCATAACGCGGTTCGTGGCATCGACAAAACGATTGAAACGTGATGTCTCGACTTCTTCATATTGCGCGACGGCCAACCGTGTGAGCCGAACGGTGCCGTCGCTCGAACTGGACCATACGCAGTGCCAAGTACTTGTGATTTGCGTTGACCGATCGTTGGAATCAAACAGTGCTTGCCACATGACGTTTGTCGCGACGCGATCCGGCTGCTCGTCGACCGAAACGACTTTGAATTTGCAGCGAGTCCACGACTCAATCGCGCCGTCCGGTCCCGCGAGTAGTTGCTCGATGGCCTTTGCGAAGCCTGCCTTACCTTGAATGTCGGATTGCGAGCGTGCGAGGTTGTCAGCTCTGCGAATGACGAAGTCACCATCACGAACGGTAACTAGATCGGTCGGTCGAAGTGCGGTCCCACGGAAGTCGTCCGATACCAATGCACTTGTGTTGTTTTTTTGTTGAGACGCCTGCAGCAAGAAGTTGGTGATTGAGCTCAAATGCCTGTCGATTTGCTCCGTCAGGTGTTCAGTCCGCCATTCGCCATCTCGTAGCTCTGGGTTGGAGATCGGATCTTCCGCATTGATCGAAATCTGAGCAGGGCGTTCAAGGCCACTCGTTTGGGAGGGCCGAATCTGCGGAGATTCGGCGTCCGGAGCAGTCGGCCTTGAGGGCCGGGTGCAACCTAATGTGAACGAAACGGCGATCAGGAGAAAAAAACGCATACCAAGACAGCAAAAATTATGTTGAAAGTCGGATTCAAACCCTTTAATCTTAGCAGACCGTTGATGACCAGAGTGTTTCAGAAATCTCGGCATGAGCACGGTTGACGAATTGGTTTGAGGAGGACGACGTGATGAAGAGACTTGTGTGGTACGGCAGTTTGTTGGCTGTCGTCGCGATGACCGTGGCTCCGGCAAACGCCGACTTGGTCGGCTTGTGGCGGTTCGACAATGACGTAAACCCGCAACCGGATAGTAGCGGCGAAGGGAATAACGCTGAAGTGGTCGACGCGACCTGGGCCAACGACCCCGTTCGTGGTGGTGCGATGAACTTCGAGGGCGAAGGTGACAACAACCCGGTTCAGTGGTTGGAGGTGGAAGATTCTGATTCGCTATCGATTGAGGAAACTGGTCTCACGATCGCGACGTGGGCTTATTTCACCCAATTCGACAATTGGAACAGCATCATGGGCAAGACGGGTGAGTCTGCGATGAACAAGCCGTCACCGTACGACATGTACACGAACCGTGGTACCGGTATCGTGCAGTTCTTTGTGGGTGAAGGAAACGGCGCGATTCAACCGACTCCAGCACTTGATCCGCCTGACGTAGAAGAATGGGTTCACCTCGCTGTTACGCTTGACGAAGAAGGTGAAGTCGTCCACTACCTGAATGGGGAGGAAAACGGTACAGGATTCGTTGACCCGGATGCATTTCCCCGAATCGATGAAGACACGAATCTGTTCATCGGCAGCCGCGCTGACGGCACCACGAACATGCACGGCTTGCTGGACGATGTGTCCATTTTCAATCACGCTTTGACTGCTGACGAAATCGCTGCGATCATGAGCGGTGATTATTCTGCATACGGAGTCGGCGGCACCGCGGTCACGGGTGACTTTGACAAGGACGGTGACTTCGATGATGCCGACATGGATGCACTTTCTGCCGTCGTTCGCGCGGGTTCTAACGACGCCGCATTCGATTTGACGGGTGACGGGTTAGTTGATACTTCTGATCGGTCGAACTGGGTGATTAATGTCAAAGGCACATGGTTCGGCGATTCCAACTTAGACGGCGAATTCAACAGTACTGACTTTGTCGTAGTATTCTCACGCAACCAATACGAAGACGGAATCGCTGGCAATTCTGGCTGGGGTGACGGAGATTGGAACGGCGATGGCGACTTCGACAGTAGCGATTTCGTAGCCGCGTTCACGGACGGTGGCTATGAACAAGGCGTACGTCCTCCAGCCGCAGTGCCTGAACCATCGGCAACGGTTTTGGCGTTGTTGGGTGCGATGCTGTTCGGTTTCGTACGGCGACGACGATAATGTAGGAATGTCTCAGCCGGAACGCTCGATCCAGCAACACATTGTGTTGAGTTCGATTAAAATTGGACGAGTCCCCACCGTGGGGCTCGTCCTTTTTCATTGGGTACGTGACTGTCTATTTCGATGCCAGACGATATACGCAACCGAATCGCTGCGGCACTTTGCTTAGCGCTTGTGCTTGCCGCGTTTGGTTGCCACAAAGGTGGATCGTCGTCCCGAGAAAACGGGGCCTCACGGTCCGTCGAATTGCCGGAGGAATCGCAGGCTGCGATATCGCCAGACAGCAAATCCGATTCTACGACACTTACGGGATTGGCGACCGCCCCAACCGTGGACGGCCGCAGCATCGACCACATCGACGAAGGCATGTGGACCACTGAATCGGTCAGCCAGCAGACAGAGAAGGTGCTAAAGGCCATTCTGGCTACGACTCTTTCGAACAACTTCGATCCCCACCATTTGACGTCTGGCTTTTCAGCAGACGTTCCTGCTGGCGACTTTGCGGAATCGTTTCACGACGACCAGATAACTGTTTGGCGTCCATCCGAAACAGCGGCGCGAGCAACGATCAAGCAACCGACAGAGTTCTTCGCGTGGCTCAAACACGCTGCACGCATCACTGACGACACGACGTTCAAATTGAAAACCTTCGGAATCAACATCGAAGGCCAGCGAGCATCAACGGACGTTTGGGTGCGGACTCATGCGATCGGCGAGTCTCATGCAACCAACGTAACCAGCTTATGGCGATGTGATTGGAAGTTGAATGAGCACCCTGAATTGAGCTCCATCAATGTGCAGGAGTTCGAAGTTGCGGCGATAGCATCTAGCCGGTCTCTATTTTCGGATCGGACGGTCGAAGTACTCGGGAACACAAAAGCTTACGGAGAGCAGCTAGTCCACGGGCTCAACCACTGGCTTGACCGGTTAGAACTCTACGACGGAATTATCGCGACCAGCTACCACGGTTTGGCGATCGCGGACGTGAACAACGATGGACTCGACGACATTTATTTGTGCCAACCAGGAGGGGCATCAGGAGGACTGCCGAATCGGCTTTTCATTCAGCAACCGGACGGCACGGCGATCGACGCGTCCGCTGAATCCGGGACAGACTGGCTTATCGAAACGCACGGGGCGCTGTTTGTGGATCTTGATAACGACGGAGATCAAGATTTAGTCGCGTCCACAATTGCTGGTTTGATTTTCGCGATGAACGACGGGCAAGGTCGCTTTGAACCGAAGGCACACAAGGTTACGGCTGAAGCACCGCCTATCGCAATTTG
>JAGQPC010000185.1 GCA_020426925.1 Planctomycetales bacterium
GCCTGCTGCACATCACGGACATGAGTCACGGTCGAATCGGTCATCCTTCCGAGATGGTCTCCATCGATCAGGAAATCGAAGTGATGATCCTGAACATCGACTACGACAAAGAAAAGATCGCTCTGGGCATGAAGCAAATGACTCCAAGCCCATGGGACAACGTCGAGAACAAGTACGAAGTCGGCACAACGGTCCAAGGCCGTGTCGTCAACGTAATGACCTACGGTGCATTCGTAAAACTCGAAGAAGGTATCGAAGGCCTCGTCCATATCAGCGAAATGTCATGGACGAAGCGGATCAGCCATCCGAACGAATTGGTTCAAATCGGTGACGATATTGATGTTGTGGTTCTGGGCATCGACAAGGAAAAACAAGAGATCTCATTGGGCATGAAGCAGACCCAAAAGAATCCTTGGGACGATGTCACCGACCGATATCCGTTGGACAGCTTGATCAAAGGCCGAGTTCGAAATCTCACGAACTACGGTGCGTTCATCGAATTGGAAGAAGGCATCGATGGCTTGCTACATGTCTCCGATATGTCGTGGACTCGAAAGATCAGCCATCCAAACGAGATGCTGGAAAAAGGCCAAGAAATCGAATGCCGCGTACTGTCTGTCGATCAGGACCGACGTCGAATCGCGTTGGGACTCAAGCAGCTGGATGACGATCCGTGGGCCAATGACATTCCTGGCAAGTACCAAGCGGGTGAGTTGGTCAAAGGTAACGTCACGAAGATCACGAACTTTGGCGTCTTTGTTGGATTGGAAGACGGCCTGGAAGGATTGCTCCATATTTCGGAGCTCGCCGACCACAAAGTCGATAATCCTGAAGAGATTGTCAAAGTCGGTGATGAAATCGAGGTCAAGATTCTTCGCGTCGACACGGACGACCGCAAAATCGGTCTTTCGCGCAAACGTGTCGAATGGGCTGAAGAAGACGAAGCTGCGGCTGCGGCCGAAGAAGCAGCTGCCGCTGGCGGAGCCAAAGTTGATCCAGCTGAGCTCAAAGGCGGTCTTGGCGAATCTGGTCCATTGATCAAAATGGGCGGCGATTCGGATACGGCCGCTGACGCGCCCGCTGGGGAATCAGCAGACTCCGAGCAAGACGGATAATCAACACCGAAGAACAGGTTCAATCGAACTGATCCAAACGGCCAACTCTCGTTTTCGGGAGTTGGCCGTTTTCATTGCTACCACCCGAAGGGCTTGCACATCCGTCTTTGCTCAACACCCGTAACCGAACCTTCAGATTCCGCGAAGAGTCGACGATGTTGAGATCTATAGCACTTGGCGGAACTCTCTTGAAACGGTCCCGGTTGACGATTATGGCAAGCTCGCGTTCTACGGCAACGAAACCACGTACTGATTCGCCCGAAGCATCGGTGCAAACTCCATTGGAAACGTATCTGCGTGAAATCAATGAGACTTCTCTGCTAACCGCAGAAGAAGAACGCGAGTTGGCAAGCCGAATTGCCGACGGCGACATTCGCGCCCGCGACCGGATGGTTCGCGCCAACCTCCGCCTGGTTGTCAACATCGCTCGAAGTTACACCGGCAAGGGACTCGGTCTACAGGACCTCATCGAAGAAGGGAACTTGGGACTTCTCCGCGCTGTCGAAGGATTTGATCCGACAATGGGGACTCGATTCAGCACCTACGCCAGCTACTGGATCAAGCAATCGATCAAGCGAGCGTTAATCAATTCGGCCAAAACGATTCGGATTCCAGCGTACATGGTCGAGCTGTTGTCCAAGTGGCGAAGAGCAAACGCCAGGCTGTCGGACGAATTGGGAAGAACACCAACACTGGAAGAGATCGCACGTGTGCTCGGTTTGCCAAAGAAGAAGCTGCCGATCATCAAAAAAGCGATCAACATCTATAACTCCACACCGCAAACTGATCAGTCCGAGGCCGGATGGTCGCTCGGTGAAATGGTGATGGACGAGCGGATGAAGACGCCCGAGGACGAACTGCTTGAGCACGACATCCTCCGACATATTCGCGAAATGATGGATCACATGGATCCTCGCGAAGCAACCGTTTTGAGAATGCGGTTCGGCCTCGACAACATGGAGCCGCACACACTGAAGGAAATCGGCGAGCAATTAGGTCTAACGCGAGAGCGTGTCCGCCAAATTGAGACCGAAGCGCTCGGCAAACTTTCCGACAGCCTGAAGGACCCGGGCGAGCAAGGGAACCCGGTGATCTACCGGTAGTCGCGTGGGAAACAGCTGCGAACAACAGCGGCGGGAATGCTTGGTTCGCAGCTGTGGCGCAATCGCTGCTATTGCTCGCCGTCCGCAGGTGCTTCAAACGGTGGGCTGACAGCCAAGTCAATTTCCTGATCGCCAACTTTCGTATAGATGCGAATTCGAACTGCGGCTTGTTTGTCGCCGAACGCGTGACAAAATGCGTTTGTCTCGACGAATTTCTTGTAAGACTCTTCGATCAGTCGGATTTCTGCCTTCTGTGCCGCCTTGAAGTTTTGACGAAATTCATCAGTAGTCTTTCTGGGCACTTGCCTACGGGCATTTTCGTGCCGCTTTTCCAGTGCTGGTATCCCGTTGTAGGCAATCGTAGCCTGCAATCCAGCTTGTTCGAACTTCTTGCGAGTTAATGCCGTCCAGTTTCCGCCGCCTTCCATCAAGATGAATGGAGACACCGACAGAACTAGATCTTGCTTCTTGCCAATCGAGACATCGAACTTGATCTGCGCTGCATCTTTTGGTTTGACAGTGATGGAAATGACGTCGCCCATGGTTGCCGATGATGGAGCAACAACTGCCTGCCAAAAGTGCTCGCTTACTTCAATAACTTCAAAGAAGACCTGTTTCGGATCCGGTAGCCCGTCAACTCGCACACCGCGTTCGAAAACAGGACCCCAGCACGACGCGGCGAGCCTTGGAATCTCAACCGGATCCCCGCGAAGAACTACGTCGTGCGAAAAGTTTCCGACCGACAGACGCACGACGCAGTTTTGCAAATATTTCGCGACAACATTGGACCGCGCATCAGGGTTCCAATGGAATCTGAAGTCGCCATCGGCTAGTGTTAGTGAAGCGATTGTCTCCGGATCGTCATTGACGACCGTTCTGACGCGCCATGAGTTTCGCGTCTCGCCTGTAACGATCTGCAGTTCCGAGTTCTTTCGAGCAAGATTCTTTCCGCCGATGAGCGTGACCGACGGCTGTTTGTTACCTTCGTACTTGCCAAACGACTGCGCATCAACATTCGACGGAGCGTTCAATGCAACCTTCGCGGCCATCCCTGTAAACGGATCGATCGACTCTTGTGCTTCCGGTTTGGGTGGATCAGCTTCGTCCATTTCAGCGTCAGGCACTGGCGGTGTAGTTTCCTCCTCGCTGGTCGGTTCCCCTGGTTGTTCGTTTGCAGGATCGTTCACCGGACGGTCCGCCGACATTTCTGATTCCGGAGTCACCTCCTGCGTGTCGTCACCAGCTTCATCCTGGCCGCCGTTGATGACACCAACGTTGCCCAAATCAGGAACGGCGTCAGCCTGTTGATCAACAACGTGCGCCAGTGCAGGCGGAGTCGCATTTTCGTCTTCGGATTCCACCGCAGGTTCGTCATCTTTTTCCCACCAACGTTCGTCGGAATCTTTCTGAGCGACCGGTGTTGCAGCGGCTTGCTGCCGACGAGCAACAACAAACGCCAACGCGACAACACCAGCAATAGTAATGAGCACTCCAACGGCGAGTATCCCGATTAGGAATAACGGATTCTTCGCGACGGACTTCCGCACAGTTGCAGTCGGCGCGGAAGCTGGCTCGCGGGTTATCTCAGTTCGTGTTGGCGGGATAACTGCTTCGCGTGATTCTTGTACGACGTGCAGCGTTCCTAATCGTTTTCGCGCATCCTTGCAGTTCGCAAAACCTCCGTTCGCAAGCCGTTGTACAAACGCGCGGGTCTGTGCGTCTTCCTCATGCCGTGTGCGGGAGTCGAGCAGATTCAGTAACGAACGGCCTACGGCTTGCAGATCTTCGCGAGGCGTGGACTGGCTTGTCGTATCGACAATCGCCTCCACTCGTTCAATACGGATACGATTGCCGGAATCGACGATGATCGAATCACCATCTAATTCACCGTGCACAAACCCGCGATCGTGCAGATACTGCAGGCCGTCCAGAATCTGTTTCGCCAAGTGGGCAACGCAAACGCTTTTGCCTGACGCACTGTCCGACAACTTCTGCAGTGTCGCGCCCGTTGTCCGCTCCATCACTAGGTAAGGCGTACCGGACTCAATGTCAAAATCGAAGGTGTGTTGAACGTTTGGATGATCGAGATTTGCCAATCGCCCAGCGTCGGCCAAGAACTTCGAGCTATCTTGTTGCCTACTCTTGCTGATCAGAATCGTTACTCGACGGTCCATTTGACGGTGCTTCGCAAGCAGCACCTGGTAGTTTTGTCGATCTGGAAGTCGCGACAAAACAAGATAGCGGCCCACCGTGAGATTAGTTCTTCCCTTGACGATCTGCCTCGCTTGCCAGTTGGTCAGAACGCCCTGTTTGACGGCAGCGGTCAGCCAGCCTGCCACGGATCCGTCGGACGCCTGCGAAACCGCATGGATCTCATTGTCCGTCGCGATGTTTTGCTCTTTTAGGAGCGACAGCACTTTGTCCAATGAGTCTGACATTGTCGGTTTTGCTGTAATTCCATGTAAATAATGTGAAACACGGGCGGATAGTACCGATTTTAACCCCGCCAAAGTGATTCTGGCATAGTCTTGTTGCTTGATGGCTGAGAAATATTAACTAGGATAAAGATCCAGTATTTAGTGGTCACAGAAGCTAGAGGCTTTGTAGCTGCCATGCACCGAGTTTTCGCAACGACGATTTTCGCTCTGTCTTTACTCTTATCTGCCCAATCGCAAGCTGCAGTTTCGATGGGCATGATGGATCATTCTCCAGGTGGAATGATTGACTTCAACACGTTCGGAGACGTGAACCCAACATACAATGTTGGTGGCACGACTGTCAGCTTCGGAAGTGCGTTCATCGGCCAAACGCTTGGAACGATGCAAAACGAACTGATCGACACTTCGCCGACGGGGCCATTGCGTCTTGATCCCAACGCTCCTGACGTGACGACAATGTTTGAACTCACTTCCGGCGGACTTGTACTCGGCGGAACACACAACGGCACGTTTCTCACCACACCACTTGCGATTCTTTTTGGCGATCCCGTCAAAGACGTCTACTTCGACCTCGGCCACTTGGACGCTCCCGGCACGGTCATGATCGAAGCCTATGACGATGCAGGCCAAAGCCTAGGCGTATTTGGCAATCCCACGGGCGGCTGGCAAACGATTCGCATTGCGGATTCCAGTAAGAATTCGATTTCAGGTCTGTCAATTTACGTACCGGAAGGCGGAATGGACTGGGAAGGATACGCGATCGACAACCTCGGCTTCAACTTCAGCGTTGATGATGGCGGCGGAGGACCCGGTGGGGACCCAGACAATCCTGATGATCCCGATGGTGGCGGACCTGATGGTGTCGTCCCAGAGCCTGCAACAATCTTCATTTGGGCCGGGCTTGGTCTGATCGGCCTCGTGGGATCGTGGTGGAAACGTCGGTCGTAAACAGAGACGTCCATCAATTTCGCAACACGACGAGTTTCATTCGCATAGTGGACGCAGGCTACGAGTCCCGACCGTCCGCAGCCTCGACTCTCGTGTCATCGTCACTGGCTGGTTGCCATTCTGGGTGGCCAAAAACATGCCTTATGCGGTTTCGCAGTGACTTCTTCGGGCCAAACGTGTCTCGAAACATGTCTCGCCATTCGTGAAACGTAAGCGTCAGCGGATTGTGCGTGTCGATTTGGCGAGGGATACCGTAAACGCATTCAACATCGTCTCGCTCCGGCACAAACGTCCCGAAGATCTTGTCCCAGATGATTAGCGTACCACCGAAATTGTGTTCGAGATATTCCGGATTCTTCGCATGATGAACTCGATGGTGTGAAGGCGTATTGAAGAACACTTCTAACCACCCAAGCTTCCGGACAACTTGTGTGTGGATAAAAAACTGCACGGCAAGATTCACCAACACAATAGCCACGACCATTTTCGGCTGAAAACCGATGATGACCAGCGGCAACCAAAACACCCACATTCCAGAGATCGGGTACGTCAAACTTTGTCGCATCGCCGTGCTGAAGTTCAGCGTTTCCGATGAATGATGCACAACGTGCGAGCACCACATCCAACGAATGTTGTGGCTCGCGCGGTGGAACCAGTAGTACAAAAAATCTTGCAGCACAAACAGCAAGGAGAACGTCAGCACTGTACTCGGAATGTCGAACAGCCTAAACTCGAACAACGTGTCGTAGATAACGACAACGAAGATCGCCGCAGCGGCGTCGCCTATCTCGTGAAACCCAGCCAGAATTCCGTTTGAGACTGTATCAGTCCATGAGTATGAAGCGGACTGCGAATAGCACCGTTGCTTCGCAATTACATACCACTCGACCGCGATGAATGCAAAAAACACGGGCGAGAGATACAGCAGAATCAGTTGAGCGTGGAATTCCATGCGTTCATTTTGACATGGCTACAGCGACGCGTCGACAAAGCCATGACCAGATCCTGCATCACAAGCGAAAATTCCAACTGTCGTTGGAATACCGTTCTTTCGCCAACTTGAACGTTTCCGCTTGCGGCCACGTTGCTAACGGTTCGTCCGCCGACCAACTCGCGATCAACTGCGAGCGAACACGATTCGGCCCCTCGTCAAGATTCGCGACGAATTCGTGGTGATCACGCTGAGCCCGATATTCTGGTTGGCGCGGCGCCGTACGTAGACAGCCAAAGATCGGTTCCAGATTCATCTCGCACAGCAGCGTGCCGTGATACAGAATCGCATTCCGCTTGCAACGTAGGCTATTCCCTGAGAACTTCCGATCGCCAATGGTGAGATCGCTCGTGCCTTGCCGCTGCACTTCAATTCCAGCGTCGACTAAGCCAGATCGGATCATTTCCAGCACGAACGAATGGGCTCGCTCTATCATTCTCAATTCCGGATGGCGATGCAAACTCAGCACGACTGAATACATCAGACAACCTGGCCCTGTCACGATGCTCGCACCGCCACTACACCGGCGGAGAATCTCTATCTGGTTCGACTCACAAAAAGCTATGTCGACCTCTTCCGCCACCTTCGAAGCTCGACCCACAACTACCATCGTTTGTGTCGGTTCCCACAGCCGAAGCACATTGAAGTTCGATTCATCTGCCGCTTCATCTGCCTGATCGACGAGTTCGAGCAATGCTTCATCCAACGCGAGATTCTCCGCGGCAGTCGGCAGTGTCAGGTCCAGCAGCTTCATGAATTCAAAACGGTTACAGGAACATTCGCTGTGTCGAGATTTCAGCGTGCATTATTGCCTCAATCACAAACTGCACAACATCGATACACGAGTTGGCCGGTCATCCGCTATGATATGCACCAGCAGGAGAAAAGAATGAACTACGAATTCGACACGATCCCGCAGATATTAGCAAAGCGAGTCGAAGTGGATTCGAATCGCGCCGCTATTCACATCAAGCGAGACGGCACGTACACGGCTCTTTCGTGGAACGACGTTTTCGCAGACGTCATGCGTTACGCGGCAACAATGGATCGGCTCGGCGTCCAGCCCGGTGATCGAGTGGTTCAGTATTCCGAAAACCGCTACGAGTGGATTATCACCGACTTAGCGATTCAAGCCGTGCAGGCGATTCACGTACCAATTCATGCGCCGCTGACCGGAAAACAAGCTGCGGATCAAATCAACGACTGCCAGACGAAACTGGTGTTTGTGTCGACGGCCGAAATGCTAAGCAAGATCGAGGGCTCGTCGAAGGACATCGATTCGTCCGTGAGATTTGTTTCGTTCGAGAACACTGCAAACGAGGGGCATGATTTCGTACAGGAACGAATGTCGCTCGATGAAGTCATTGTCGACGATGCGGACCGAGCTCGACAGCTCTTCGAAGCGTGCCTTCGCGATTTGAAATCGGACTCGCTGGCAACGATTCTTTATACATCGGGCACGACGGGTGAGCCCAAAGGCGTAATGCTCAGTCAGAGCAATCTAGTAACGAACTCACTGGCAACCGGAGCATCGATCGACGTCGACCCTGGCGACCTGCGGCTGAATTTCCTGCCGCTCAGTCATATCTTTGCACGAACGTGCGACATGTACACTTGGCTGGCCGCGGGTTCTCAGCTCGCGTTGGCAGAATCGCGAGAAACCGTTATTCAGAATTGTCAAGAGATTCACCCGACGATTCTCAACGCCGTTCCGTATTTCTATGAACTGGTTCGCCGAGCGATTTCAGCCAACCCTAACGCCGGCAAAGATTCTCTCCGAAACCTCCTTGGCGGAAGAATCAGAATGTGTTGCTCGGGTGGCGCCGCGCTGCCCGATCATCTGTACGACTTCTTCTCAGACAATGGCGTTCCGCTACTTCAAGGCTACGGATTGACCGAATCGTCTCCAGTCATCACCGTCAACAGCACAAAGATCCAACGTCGAAGTGCGGTGGGCAAGCCAATTGCTGACGTTGAAATTGCCATTGCGGATGATGGAGAAGTCCTGAGCCGCGGTCCGCAAATCATGCAAGGCTATTGGCGAAAGCCGGAAGCAACCGCAGAAGTGATTCGCGACGGATGGTTTCACACGGGTGATCTTGGCCGCATCGATGAAGACGGTTTTCTCTACATCACCGGTCGAAAAAAAGAGCTGATCGTCACCGCAGCAGGAAAGAACGTCGCGCCAGTGTTGCTCGAATCGCTGCTGACCGAAGATCCTGCGATCGCGCAGGCGCTGGTCATTGGCGATGATCGCAGCTACCTAACGGCGTTGATTGTGCCGGATACGACAGCCATTCCTGATGGAGACTCAACCGAAGAAACCATCGAAAGAGCGATAACTAGCCGATTGGCCAATGTCTCTCATCACGAACAAGTTCGCAAGTTCACACTGATCGCAGAGCCCTTTACGATTGAACGCGGTGAGATGACTCCGAAGCTAAGCCTCCGCCGCAAAGTCATCGAGGAACACTATGCAAAAGAAATCGAGCAGATGTATGCCAAGTGACCGACAGCGACCAAATAGGTCCAGGAAGATGCGACTCGCGATCTTTTGTATTGTCGCAAACAATCTAGTGAGTATCGGAAACGCTCAAACCAACATTCCCATTTGGCCCGATTTGGCTCCAGGAGAAACGTCACGCGAAACGGGAACTTTGCAGCCATTTCGAGCCAACGAATCACCGCCGGTTTCTCGAGTCACAAACATTCGTCTTCCCACAATGGATGTGTTTCTGCCGAACAATCCAAATGGCACTGCCGTTTTGATTTTGCCCGGCGGCGGTTTTGGGAAAGTCGTGCCGGACAAAGAAGGTTCAGAAGCCGCGCCGTGGCTGAACAGAATCGGCATTGCGACCTTTGTATTGCGTTATCGGACAAACGAAACAACACCGGCCGACGAACCACCGTGGCGTCGACCTCTGCAAGACGCTCAACGAGCACTTCGTGTCATCCATTCACGAGCAGCCGATTGGAAGCTCGACGAAAACCGAATCGGTGTCATCGGATTCTCTGCAGGCGGTCACGTCGCCTCAATTTTGCACGGCGATTGCGAACCAGCGTACGAAGCGGTTGATTCGGTAGACCAACACTCCTGTCGCCCCGATTTTTCGTTGTTGGTTTATCCCTGGCGAGTGCTCGATCCGAAGACACAGAAACTTTGGCCCTACATTCAATTCTCCAAATCGACCAAACCAGCATTCATCGTCCACACGCATGACGACGCCTCGACGTCGATCGGCAGCGTAGAGATCTATTCGCAGCTCAAACGGCTCGGCATTTCCGCCGAACTGCACATCTACGAAAATGGCGGACACGGCTACGGCATGCGATCCGTCGAGGGCTCGAACATCAGCGACTGGCAAGCCGCCGCAAACAACTGGCTGATCCGCCGCGGCCTTGGTACCGAATAGCAGTAGTATGAATACCCGAAGAATTGCGTGCTTTAGCTGAGTCTTTGCAGTTTTCGCATCCTTGTAGGGCACACAAGCGGCCGTGATATTCGCTTCATCCAACCTGCGATGACTGTTTCTTGCGAGCGTATTCTTGGCAAAGCGAGACCCACTGCACATTCAGTTTCCCTTTTTCCGTGCAGTCAACTAAAATGCAATCGGTCCGCGTCTTGGGGTCTCCATTGTTTGTAACACATGCCTGCACAGTTACTTGTGCAATGCGCAAATAAACCGGGCGTGGTGATGAGTAGATAGTTCGCCGAAAGAAAATTGAATCATGACCGTCTTGCGCGGATTTGCCATTACGATCGCGAGCGGCGTCATCTTCGCCGTGTTCGGAGCTGGAATGGGATACTTTCTTGGTTCGTTTGCTCCAGACTATTATCGAACTGTATTCCGAATACCGCCTGGAGTGTCGATTGACCCGGCCCAAGCCGGTTTGGGACTTGGCGTAACGCAAGGCCTAGTAGGAGGGCTGATCATCGGACTCGTTATCGTGGTTTCGGTTGCTTGGTACAATTCGCGGGTTGAGGGGGCTCACTTGGCACAAAGTTCCGTACCGAGCGAGCCACCGAACATCCGGTCGCGGGCAATCGATTGAGTTTATTGAAACGGTGCGTCGTTAGCGGCGACCGCGTGATCCCTATTGACAGCAAAAAGACATGACTCGTTGGTGCGTCTCAAATGCTAACATCCTCGACGCGAAAGCCGATGGGCTGATCTGCTCTGCCAACCCAAATTTGAACCTGTCCGGCGGTGTCGGTGGTGCTTTCCTCTTGCGGTACGGCACCGAGATGCAAGATTTTCTTTATGGCCAATTGCGAACAACGGGGCGACGATTTATCGAGCCCGGCAATTCAGTGACGGCACCTCCTTGTGGTTCGCCGTACAAGGCGATCGCGCATGCGGTCGCGATTGATGCGTTCTACGATACCAATTGCGATTTCATTCGGGCTGGCTATAGCAATGCGATCAGTCAACTGACTGCTGCGTCATGTCGAACGATCGTTGCTGCCTGCTTAGCGTGCGGCTACGGTCGGTGCTCGATCGCGGATTTCATCGAAGCGATCGAACCGCTAATTGCGAAACCATATCCAAATGTTGATACTGTTACTTTGGTGACCACCAACAACGAACTAGCCGATGCCATCGTTCGATCGCTAAGTCTGGAGTCTCCGCTGGCGCCTTTGTACAATGGTGCTGAGGAGGACACTGATGTCTGAAGCTGCTAATCAACTAATACAGGCGTTTTCGGCGTTGTCGCCTAGCGAACGCTATGCCGTGATGTTGGAACTCGCCAAAATCTCCGAGTCAGAAACCGAGCTTACGGACGATGAGCTCGTACGCGCGGGGGACGAACTATTCGGAATGTATGACGAAGAAGAGGCGGCACGTGGCGGTTCCAAGGAAGGGTGAGGTTTGGCTCGTCGACATGGGTTACACGGCAAAAACGCGACCCGCCCTCGTCGTCAGCATTCCAATAACGGGCGCTGAACGCGTGATCACGACGGTTGTTCCTCATACCACGAGTGAACGCGGAACTCGATTTGAAGCAAAATCGGATGTTCGCTGGCTGAAGGATGGCGTTTTCGACGTTCAGGGAATCAGTACTTTCCCGACAGTGAAGCTGATTCGAAAGTTGGGTGAACTACCAATCGATCAATTCGACGATGTAGTATCACGCATGAAACTGCTGCTTGATCTTCCATGATATGACCGGAGACCGCGCAACCGCTGCCACCGTTTTGCGCGGCTTCTCGTTGCATTGTTTCTTGGCGGTGGCTCCGTTACGTTTTTCTATCCGGCGGAACGTGTCGACATGCTTAATCGAATCCGTAATCGTATCGTGGCCGCGCTGTGCTCGATGCTTGACAACTTTCTCGAAGACCATCCGGAGCACGCTGACGCTTATCTGCGTCTCGCCAAACTGAAGTACAGGACGAAAAACTTTGAAGGGGCAATCCGGAACCTGGAGATTGCAGTAAAGCACGATCCGACCAAATACAGATGCTTACTACTGGCGGTCTCGCGCGAATTACGACGCTGGACACACAGTTAGCGGACTGCATGATGCCCTTCGCGCAACTTGTAGGGGCCGATTTGCGTGCCAGGTTGCTCGACGAGTGGAGTATCGGTCTTGGAATCCTGAGCCGACGGGCCGCCTAAGAACTTTCTTTCTTCGAAGTGGGCACGCACCAGAGACTCGACTCGCGCCCGAACGGAAGTGTCGGCGCGACATACTTGATCTAGATAGCGAGATCGTTCTTCGTCGGAATCGACCTGCAGCGTTTGCCCCAGATTTTCGTGAGCCATTCTCGCCGCAGCCAATTTACGAAGTTCGTCGTAAACCAGCGGCAGCAGTTCTGACGCGGCGTTTGTATCGCCGGATTGGATCTGTGAAAGAATGTGTGTGACGTCGGACATTCCGTGATTGGAGTCGGGCGTGAAGCTCCAGCGACAGCGAAACCGGTTTTGCCATGTGAACGATGGATCGAGCATTCTTGCTCAGGAACCTTCCGAATCGCAGCCAGGTGAGAACGCTCAAAGGTGAGATCGCGAACTTTGGCGGACCAGCCTGTGCCGCTCTTGAGGGTTATCCGATTGCACACCGAAATCTGACGGGCGTCGCGGCGGTGCATTTCCTACAGTCGTCAACCTTTTCCTCGATGTTGGGAACGGACGTGTGGA
>JAGQPC010000186.1 GCA_020426925.1 Planctomycetales bacterium
ATTGGAACGATGACCCAAGGCGACACGTTCGTCGTAATGCTGAGTATCCAGCCGACGAGCAAAAAGACGCCGCATAGAATCGCAAATATCAGTTCCGTGTTTGGCCCGAAGATTCCTCCGTGATGATGGTGATCGACGTGGTCCGGCTCGGCCGTGACCGATTCTTTCTTTTCCTCTATAGCCGGGTGGATAGGCCTGGAAGGTAATCGCTTGAATGAGATTCCCGAATCGGAAATTGCCGACGAGATTGCCTTTTCACTGGTAGCCCGCTTGTCGAATTCAATTCGGATGATTCCGTCAACCGCGACCCCAACGTCGACAACACCCTTGATTGCCGCCAGCTGTCCGCGAATCGTTCGTGCGTGACGGGCGTACGTCGGTGACGTCTTCAGCAGCAGGTGACCATAACGTGAACCCAGTTCCGCGCCAGCCGTGGCGACCAGCGTGCGGACTTTGTCGAAAGAGATTCTGTTCGAGTCGAAGTGGATGCAAAACTCGCCACTGTCAACGTGAGCTTTTTCGATCCCCTCATTGGCAACGATCAGTTCGCTTAATCGGTCAGCGCACGCATCATGCTCGTCCGAAACACCGGGAAGGAGTAATTGAATATCGAACCGGACCTTGTCTCGCATGTGCAGTTTATCTTACGTTTCTTGATAGCCTTTGCGGACAGCTCGCCAGCGGCTGAATGTTGAACATTTGAAATCGTTTCTCGAAGCGCTTGGCACGGGCGGCGGCAAGGTGATGCATTGAAGTGAACGAAGACGTAATGTTAGGTACTGGCAGTTTGTATTGGCTTTGCCGGTGGGAATTGTCTAAGCATGTCACTCACTGCTGATCGGATTCGTCGCTCGCGTTCGGCCTCACTCACATCAACCGCAATTTTTCCGATCGCAGCGGCTCGCCAAAGCACTCGGTGTTTGTCGGCTTCAAACACGCTGAGCAGAATTGACCCATTGGCAATCGTCGTCGGGTTTTTCGCACCGCCATGTTGCATTGCCGTTCGGACCGCTGCTTTCCATTCCGTGTTGTCATCGCGACCAAGCTGATCCTCCAGAGCTTCGACAGCCACTGGATTCTCAATCGCGGCGAATGCGGTAATCAAGATGCCGGCCTCGGTACGCTGGACGGGATGAAAGTCCTTCTTGACAAGTGTTTCATCCAACGCTGTTTCGATTCGTGCTTGAATCCCGGCTGGAGTCGGTTTCGCATTTGACGCGGTCGTCAAGTTGTGGTCGGAATCGACGAACGAATAGGTGCCCTTTTGAGGACAAGGTTGATCCTTGTCAAAGGTCCACGCAATCGTCATGTTTCCTGACCGCCGGACGTGGACAGTTTTAAGCCGGGTTGCCCCCGCCACTTGAACATCAAACCGACCGGCGTCAACTACAGTCGCTTCGGTGATCCACGAGTTCGGTAGAAGTTTTGATACGGCATCGTGCACCGAATTGGGAAGCATCATCCGCCCCATGTCGGTCGTCGACGCGAACACAAGCAATATCACCAGCACGACGATGGTGAAAAAGCCAATCGTCCCATATTGAATCATCGTGTCGAATGCGCTGTCTGGCACGTTGTTCACTCGTACTTTCGAAATGGGGCGACGATTTGTAACCGACTTCATCCAACCTCTCAAAGAGCGAGCATCATTGCCGCCATGACGGCCATTCCGACATCTTCGACCAGCGTGACAGTTGTCATAGGCAGTTCAAACACCGTGCCGAGGCAAGCGCATTGTATCTTGCGTTTCTGCATTAAGCTTCGCAGCACACCGACTGAACCGACTGACATGACGATCAGGGTGATTGCGTTCGTCCAGAACAATTCAAAATGCAGCAGATACGCGATGCCCAAGGCAACTTCGATGAACGGATACGCAAAGCCATATCCTCGAAACTTCGACGCGATAACGTCGTAGGTTTGGTAGGCGTCAGCGAACCCTCGCAGGTCCAGCAGCTTAAAAAAGCCGAACACGACGAAGAACCCACCCATGAAGTCACTCATGTAGTCCATCCAGTTCCACGCCCCAGAACGAAGCTGTAGGATCGCGCAACCAGCGAGCAGAAACGTGACAATCAGCATGAGCGGGTAATGGGTCGCCAGCTTTGACTTCGCTTCCGGCGCAGAGGTCGACTTTGAGACGTCGCCAGAAACCTCTTCTGCAGAATAGCCACCCGCGGAGGCCACGGCGCTCGCGATACGGTCAGAGTCGATCCCTAGTCCCTCAACACGCGCAAGTGGTGGATCGAGCGTGACGACTGCCGAATCGACTTCGCTCAGTTCCGACAACGCGTCTGTTAGCTTGCTCACGCATGATTGGCAGTGCATGCCAGCTATTTCATACGTTTTCTCCATCACATCCTTCCTCGTTTCGATCGTTTGGATAGTCGCCGAACTGTTCCGCCGGTTTGATGGCTAGATTCCGTCGCCGTTGCGGTCGGGCGACAGTTGTTGTTCCGATCGTTTGGTTACCACCCGTAGTGTCGACAGCGACTCAGGCTCCTTTGACACCCTTTGTGATGCGTTCGCCGATTTCTGCATCGACACTACGCCAGTACTCAAACGCACGTTCTAAAACCGGCTCCGTCACACCGGCCTTCAGATGTCCGACAATATTGGACACCAGTCGCTCGCGTTGTTCGTCGTCCATCACTTCGCGAACAAGAGTGCCGGCCTGACCAAAGTCATCGTCGTCCTTTCGCAGCGTATACGCCGCACGCGTAAACTCGCCGTCGGCGGCCCAGGTTGTGTCCTCGGGATAACGCTCGCCATCCGCCGCCGGTCCGCCCTTTGAGTTCGGTGCGTAGACTGGGTCCGAAACATTCTCAACTCGACCCGTTCCGTCTTTGCTGTAGCTGAATACAGGACACTGCGGAGCATTGACGGGAATCTGCTTGTAGTTCACGCCCAGTCGATGCCGGTGAGCATCGGCGTAAGCAAACATTCGGCCAAGCAACATTTTGTCTGGGCTGATGCCGATCCCTGGCACGAGGTTGTTGGGCTCAAATGCCGCCTGCTCAATCTCAGTGTGGAAATCGGTCGGGTTGCGGTTGAGAGTGAGGCGACCGACTTCGTGGAGCGGATAGTCGCCATGCGGCCAGACTTTGGTCAGGTCAAATGGATTGAACCGATAAGTCTTGGCCTCCTCGAACGGCATGACCTGCATCTTCAGCGTCCAGCTCGGATGCTCGCCCCGGTTGATAGCGTCGAACAGATCGCGTCGGTGATAATCGCCATCTGTTCCTGCCAATCGGTCGGCTTCGTCTTGGGTAAGAAAGTCGTTCCCCTGGTCGGTCTTGAAATGGTACTTGACCCAGTAGCGTTCTCCTGCGGCGTTGACCCACATGTACGTATGACTTGAGTAGCCGTTCATGTGCCGCCACGTCTTTGGAATTCCCCGATCTCCCATCAGCCATGTCACCTGGTGCGCTGATTCGGGTGACAGCGTCCAGAAATCCCACTGCATATCGTTGTCGCGGAGTCCGTTATCGGCACGCCGCTTTTGCGATCGAATAAAGTGTTGAAATTTCATCGGGTCACGGAGGAAGAACACAGGCGTGTTGTTTCCCACCATGTCGTAGTTTCCTTCGGTGGTATAGAACTTCAGTGCAAAACCACGCGGGTCTCGCCATGTGTCCGGACTTCCACGCTCGCCCGCCACCGTGGAGAATCGAATCAGCGTGTCTGTCTTCGTACCCGGCTGGACTACCGCGGCCTCGGGATACGCACTGACATCGCGGGTCACTTCGAGGTGCCCGAAGGCTCCAGAGCCTTTCGCGTGCTTTTGCCGCTCGGGAATTCGCTCGCGATTGAAGTTGGCCATTTGCTCGATGAGGTA
>JAGQPC010000187.1 GCA_020426925.1 Planctomycetales bacterium
TTAACGTGCAATCGCCCTGTATCCCGACTGTATCGAGTACGCTCCTCGCCTGCACACAAGAATCGACATCGATTGGACGCCACCAAACGCGATTGTGGACAATTAGAGCAGTATCGCTCGGAATTCAGACTTCGCAGACTGCACTTTTGAGTAACACTTGCGTAGGATATGTTACCGTTCGCGAGGTTTTCTGGTTCCGTAAAACCACAAGGCCACGCAATTTCTGGAAATCGTTATGAACCTGCGGTCACATGGAATGAGTCTTTACGATCGAGATTACGTTCGCGATACCCAACAGCCCCAACCTTTGCCGACTCCAAAATCGGCCGTTGCGGTTTTGATCACGATCAACGTGATCGTATTTCTGCTCGATCAGTTAGCTGGGCCGACAGGATGGCTTGCAAGTTATTTGGTCGCATTCAGCACTACCATCGTGCAACCATGGGACTGGTGGCGTTTCGTTACCTATGGCTTTGCACACGCTCCGATTGGCTTCGGTCACATTTTCGGAAACATGATCGGGTTGTTCTTTTTCGGCCGTGCAATCGAAGGTGTTTTGGGGCCCAAGCGATTTGTTGGGTTTTATCTGACAGCCGTTGTTTTGGGCGGACTCGCATTCTCTGTGCGGCACTACCTGATGGGACCGCGAGAACTGCCGATACCAATGCTTGGCGCATCTGGAGCAATCTTTGCACTCGTGATTCTGTTTGCATTGAAGTTTCCGCATAACAAGATCTACTTGTGGTTTACGGTACCAGTACCGGCGTGGCTCTTGGCTTCCGCATATCTCTTGATCGAATTGACGGCATTGAACAGGCACGATAGCGTCGCGCATGATGTTCACATCGCTGGCGCGATTTATGGATTTGTTTTCTTCAAGACCGGCTGGTCGTTCTTGAGCCTCGCGCCGAGCTCTCTGCTTGATTCATTCAGTGGAAAGTCATTTTCTGCAATGACTACGCGGCGTCCAAAAGTGAAGCTTTACGATCCGGAGGCGCGCGACAGCAAACTCGACAAAGAGGCCGACCGGATTTTGGACAAAGTCCATCGCGAAGGAGCCGATAGCCTAACGGCAAAAGAACGCAGGATCTTGGAAGACTACAGCCGCCGCATGCAACAGAAGCGGCGTTAGATCGCGTCGCGGTCATCCATTTTCAAGCACCCATTGAACCGCGTGACGCATCAACTCCGAAGCCGTTTTGACGCCGATCTTTGTCTTGATGTTCTCGCGATACGATTCAATCGTTTTCACGCTCAGCTTAAGTCCGTTTGCGATGTCGCGAGTCGACTGCCCTTTTCCCAATAACGCAAAAACTTCTAACTCGCGATCGGAAAGCTGACCGATTGGGTCGCTATCGCGCGAGGGAGAACGGCCCGACATGTTCCACAGGAGTCGCTTGTTCGTTTCAGCGTCGACATAAATACTGCCGGCCAAAACCGTGCGAATTGCGTCGACAACGACGTCCACCGCTTCTTCTTTGTTTACATACCCCATCGCGCCAGCTCGCAAAGCACGCTCGGCAAACATCGTGGCTTCGTACATCGAAACAACGATCGTCTTGATGTCGTCGTTGCGTGAACGGATGCGTTTCAGCAGCTCCAAACCGTTCGAATCGGATAGTGAGATGTCCACGATCGCCATGTCAGGCGTCTGTTCCCGAAGACCGACCATCGCTTCCTGAGCCGTGCTGGCTTCGCAGCACACCTCCATATCCGATTCGGCTTCAATCAATCCGCGTAAGCCGGCTCGCATCAATGGATGATCGTCAATGATCATGATTCTATGTTTGTTCATTCGTCGACTTGCCAGAATTGAGATCGATCGGGATGGAACAGCGAATCGCAGCACCTTTTCCTATTTTAGAATGAACTTCGAGTTTACCTCGCATCAACGAAATACGATACGCCATGATTCGAAGTCCAAACCCTTCGTATTCCGTTGTGGAATCAAATCCGTTGCCGTTGTCCAACACTTGCAATATGCAACGGTCTGTTTGCTGCACCAGCGACACTCTGATGCTCGACGCTTCTCCATGCCGCGTTGCGTTGTGCATGGCTTCCTGAGCGATGCGGTACAAATGAGACGCAGCGGTTGCCGAAATCTGAGTGGCATCAAAATCACAATGGAGACGAACCGAGACGCCAGCCGAAGTTCGCACTCGATCGCAATGACGCTGCAGCGCGTCACGGAGCCCGTACGATTCAATCTCCAGTGGATTCAGACCTCGCATGATCTGCCGCAGTTCACGCGACGTGTCTTGAATTCCTTTTGCCAAATCAGCTGCCTGCTGTGATTCAGCTTCGGACAGCGTCTGCAAGCGTCGACTTAACCCTCTCGCCAACATCGCCAATCCACTTAACGACTGCCCGATGCCATCGTGAAGTTCTTGCGCGATGCGAATCTGTTCGTCGCTGAGCACGTTAACGATTTGCTTTTCAAGCTGACGCTGCCTGGACGCCAGACGTTTTCGCTCCGCAGCGTAACGGAGACTTCGCTCCAGCGTTCGCGGCTTGATCATTCCCTTAACGAGAAAATCTTCGGCGCCGTGCTGAAGCGATTCCAGCGATGCGGCCTTGTTTTCAGGATTTGTCAAAACAACGATCGGAACTGTCGGATCGACTCGAGCCAACTGCGCGATGGCTTTGGCGTCTTCACTATCTGGCAGCGCGATATCCAGTAGCACAACATCAAACGATTCTTCGCCGAGTGTACGGATTGCTTGGTCCAGACTCTGAACGTGGCGAACGACACCTCGATCACCAACAAGATCCTCAACCATAGTCGTTATCAGTACGGCGTCGTGAGCATCGTGCTCGACCAGCAAAATACGATGAATCGGTGGGTTCATTCTTGAATTGGCGTGTGTGCTGTTTTGTTCATCTTGTCAATTTCGCAAAACATTTCCTGAACGCAAGACTTGAAGCGGTTTGCCATAAAACAGTGCTAGCATGACACAAAAACCGCAGATGAGGCGCTGAACAAAACGGAAATAAATTTTTCAGATGCGTTGCCTGCATGTCCTTGAAGTTCGCCGAACAATTGCCTCAATCGTGTCACATTAACGGAACAGTTTTTCTGTTCGTCATGACACAAACAGACGTACCGGGGAATTCCCGATGCCGCATCCGGGCAAGCTGCCTGATGACTTCAGGAGCGGCCCGATTTTCTATTCGTCTCGAGTGGGCGATAGTTTCTAAACATCCGAAATGGACAGTTTGGCGCGTCTGAACAAGTCGTCGGATTGCTCACGAGGGAACCGAGAAAAGGAGTCGGGTAATGTCAACGATTGCCATCAAGACCGGATCACTGACGATAAATGCTGCCTTCCTGAAAGAGATTAAGGACGACAACAGCGATTTATCGAATCTCATCGACGCGACATTCGACGCACTGACTTCTCAGTCTGCTGAAAAGATCAATGTGCGTGCGCTTTTCGATATCATGTCGCAGATCCGCGATTACTTGGCTATGCACTTCGCTCTAGAAGACGAGTTCGGGTATTTCGATGACGCCGTTGACGTTCCGTTTCAACTCAGTTGTCAGGCCGATATTTTGAAGGCTCAACACGAACAATTCTACACGGAGATTTGTCTGATTGTTGAGACAGCTGAAAGCCTGCTGCACTCTCGATCTCAATCGATCGCAATGAAAAGTAAGGTTATCGATGCGTTTAAGAGTTTCTACGTACGATTTCAGGATCACGAAGAAGCCGAACGTGAATTAGTTTTCCAATCTTTTCAGTGCGATTTCGGCGAGACCGACTGATTGCACGAGTTTGGTCGAAACAAACCAGGTGTCTCTGTCGTAAAC
Organism: Planctomycetales bacterium; assembly: GCA_020426925.1. Classification (GTDB taxonomy): domain Bacteria; phylum Planctomycetota; class Planctomycetia; order Pirellulales; family Pirellulaceae; genus JAGQPC01. The sequence continues at coordinate 3,812 of JAGQPC010000187.1, forward strand.
AATGTCAAGAACGACGTGAACCAAGTTTGTTTCGTTGTGTTTCGACACTAGTCAAGTTAGTTAAAGGAAAAACCATGTACGTCGCAATTCAAAATCACACGGACAACAACCAAGTTGACACTTTTATCGAAAAGAAACTCAATCGAGCATTCTTGCGATATAGCGATCGACTTGCTTCGGCTAACGTCAAAGTCGAAAACGTCACGGGTGGAGCGAACTCAGTTCTTAAACGCTGCTGCATGGAAATTCAAACGACCCCCAGAGGGATCATTCGCGTACAAGAGGAAGCGGAAACAATTCACGCGGCTGTCGCACGTGCGGCGAGATCCGTGGAAACACGCCTAAGACGATCCTCTGAACGTCAAATCGCCCGAAGCCGTAGTCGCCATCGGCTGGCAAAACGAACGCCGTCCGACCTGATCGGACTTGCGAGCAATTAGCAATTCACTTGTGTCCGCACGACAGTCGCGTAGTCGGTGGCGTGTGGACACGTCGGACAAGGTCAGTCAGACCTGTACGCACAAAGCTGCCGAAGTACTGGCGGCTTTGTTGCGTTTGGGACCAGCGGTTTCGCGAACGGATTGAACGAAAGGTCGCTAAGGACCGCTCGATCAATAACTGTCT
>JAGQPC010000013.1 GCA_020426925.1 Planctomycetales bacterium
TTCCTCGTCCTGCCATGTTGGTTGCCACGGTGACAGCTCTTGGTTTGCCGGCAGACGAAATTATTTCTGCTTCACCACGATCTTGAATTCCGTTCAAGATGACGTGAGGGACGGACAAGGCCGTTAGGCGTCTTGAGATTTCGATACTTTGCTTAATCGTTGTCGTTCCGACGAGAACCGGCTGGCCCGTACGGTGAACGATGGCGACGCTTTCGGCAATCGCCCGATGCTTTGCTGCCGTAGTTGAAAAGAATCGAGTAGGAATGGTCTTCCGGCGACACGGTTGATGCGTTGGAATCTCGACAACATGCAAACCGTAAAAGTGCTGGAGTTCGTCACGAGCTTCAACGGCCGTACCGGTTAGTCCTCCGACGCGATCATACAGTCGAAAGAAACGTTGGCGAGTAATTCGTGTCGTGGCAAAATCGTTCGGCCGAATTGTCACGCCTTCTTTGGTTTCCACCGCTTGGTGGAGCCCATCTCGCCACGTTCGATCAGGAAATACTCGGCCTGTGTTCTGGTCGACGAGTTGCACGTTATTGTCATCAACGATGTAGTGAACGTTCTTGTGCAAATTGTGAATCGCATACAACGCGTTTTCGATATATCGACTCCATGGGCGAACCAGTTGGCGAATATTCAGACTTTCCATTTCTAGCTGGATCTTCGCATGAGTCTCGGGCGTTAGCTGGACTTTGTTGGAATCGCGGTCCAACGAGAAATCATTGTCTTTGGTGAGAAGCTGCGCGATTCTATGGGCAGCGCGAAATGCCTCGTCCGTTTCTTGCGCGACCGGTTGCCCGGAAAGCACGAGCGGTACCATCGCTTCATCAATCATCACGCTGTCAGCTTCATCGATGATGGCCATGGCCAACGAGCGTTGCCGGAGGATCGAATCTTCTGTATCGCGACCCTTAAGCGCGGCAAGCACGTCGCTTCCAAGCGGCCTTTCTGACCGGTCACGCGACGCCATTTGGTCACGCAGGTAATCAAACCCGAATTGGTAGCCCGTCGCATAGGTGACGTCGCTGTTGTAGGCTCCACGTGTCGCTGTCACTGACGCGTTTTCGCGGACATACCCGACACTTGTGTTCAACATCGACAGGATGCTTTGCGCTTCGGTGCTATCTCGTTCGGCAAGGTAAGCGTTGGTCGTGGCTACGTGGACACCTTTGCGCAGTAGTGAGTGGCAGTAGGCTGCCGCGATTGCGACTAGAGTCTTTCCTTCACCCGTCTGCATCTCCGCGATTTGTCCTCTTGAGAGAATCATCGCTGCTAACAGTTGTTCATCGTGAAGTCGAATCGCTGTTGCTCGGCGGACAGCTTCGGTCACTAGCGCGAGCGCCGGCACAACGATTTGTACGTCATCGACAGAACGGCTCTGTATCGCTTGCAAAGAAAGTGCGGCAGATCGCTCTGCAAGGTCTACGTCTTCGCATGACGTCAAGTCTGTCGCCAGCTCGCGAATGGCAGGTATCAGAGCTTCAAAAGAACGAAACCAAGCTTTGCTTTTCTTAGTACGAGTTGTCAGCGTACCGAGCATCGTGAATCATCGGGGGCAGTGAGGCGGGGTCGCTACCGATGGTGCTCAGCCTGACCGAATGGACTGTGACGGTTAATGGCCTGATGCAAGCCTGCGGCGGCATCTGCGAGACAGCACGCAAAACCAGGACCAGGACTTGGCGGGACCGTCGAGGTGGGTGACTTATTTGAATCCGCGGGCAGGGGCTGACTAGTGACTCGCATCGTACGAATCTACCGGTAGCTCGGAAAATGTAGGTTGCAGATCGTGTTTGTCCAGTTCCAAACTGGGCACGCCACACTCGCAACCTCGCAAGGTTTCGCCATTTTCCGATTCGATCAGCACGCCCATAGCACGTTTTACGTTCATGAGGCTTAGGTTATATGTCATCTGAGCCGTTAGAAAATCGCCCTCGGCTTTGGTAACTCGCTCCTGAGCACGTAAGAGTGCCTCAAGCATCAAAGCCCCCGAACTTTCGGCGTCGGCGAGTTGTTTCCATCGTCGCTCTAGCGTTTCCGCTTCTTGTTTGGCCGAAGTCATGGACTGATATTTCGTATGCATTTCGTCGTACGAAGTGCGAACTTCACGAACTGCGATTTCGACTTCGTTGCGGACGGTTTCCAACGTGCTGCGGTATTGTCCTTCCAGTTGTCGAAGTTCGATCCGCCGCCGCTTGTCTCGAGCAGCAAACGCACGTCGCCCAATGGGCAGTTCAAACTGCAGACCAATCGAGTAGCTCGGCGCGCCGGTCGTGTACTGATCCTCCCACGCACGAGCAATGTCTGATTCACCGCGAAGTCCGCTCACGTAGAGTTCCGTGACAGCGTTCAGCAGAGGTAGCATCTCGTGTTTGGCCATATCGAGCCTAATTCCGCCGGCTCGAATCTGCTTCAATGCTTGCAGAACCTCCGACCGATGCTGCACTGCGACTTCCATCGCTTCACGTAGGCCGAACGGAATGTACGTGAGTGTTGGTTGCTCAAGCGGGACAATCTCGGTTGCATCGGGCTCGCCAAGTTCCGGCGCGTTGGAAAGGCCTCGCATTCGTGTTTCCGCGTTCTTGACCGCCGCTTGAGCACGAACCAAAGCCGACCGCCGTTCAGCCAAAGCAGCGCGAGCACTGGCGAGTTGCGTTCGTTGCGCATCGATGTGACCGCGTCGTTCCAGTTGCGCGACGATCGCCCGCGACTTCGAATAAAGGAGCACTTGTTGGGCAAGCAATCCGCGTTCCAGATAAAGTGCCCAGTAGGCACGAACAACTTCCAGCAGGTGCGATTCAAGTTGCCGCTCAAATTCGTCGGACGCAACGTCGGTATCGATTTGCGCCAACATTGTCAGGCTCGTGTTGTAGACCTTGCCTCGCCCCCGAAGCAATGGCTGCGTGAAGCTAACTGTTAGCCGAGATGTCGCCTGATCGTTCGGGACAAAAAATATCGAGTTATTGTTCTGGTGCCCGAGGCGTTGGCCTATCTCTAAATCGGCTCCGGATGTTGTCTTCCTCCGAACTCCGGCCGTTACGTTGGCATTGTGATCGTTGAACCGATTCCGTCCACCGCCAACAGTAAGCGTGTTGCCGACAGGATCGCTGGTGTCGTCCCAAAGCCCGTCTGCAAACGCAGTCCAATCAAAAGCCGCATCGGCCTCCGTAATGGCGGTTTCACGAATCAGCGGAACTTCGCTGTAGACCTTTAGCTGCTCCGAATTCGACATCGTCAGCTGTAGCAACTTATTGACGTCGACCGAAGCTGGAGTTGCGTCGGAGCGAACAGACGCGTGGACGTGACGTTCCCACCAAGGACTAGCAATCGTCCGTTGCTGCTGAATCTCGGCTTTGCGATTCAGATCGGCAAGGATTTCTGAAATAGGCAGCGGGTTCTGAGCCTGCGCGGTGTTGTTTTTGTTTGTCGCGATCAGTTTCGAGAGTTGAGCGACACGATGACCCTGTGCCGGTTGTAGCCGTTGAGGTTGTGGCAAACGCTGGATAGCGTTTTGCGCACAAACAGACGACACGCCGAATAAAACGAGCGTGATTGCCAAGATCGCGTTCTTGGTGGGCTGGGACATCCGTGTCTCTTCTTGAAGTGAATCGCTTTTTGCCCCACACGCAATCGGTGCTATCAGACGACTCGACTCGCGCGGACCGACTCCGTGAAATAAGTTCAATGGGACCGTACAACCCGAACCAATTTGGTGGCTTATTGCCGTTTGTAGCGAATCATCTGAATGAAACGGCAGTTGCAAAACGGCAACGGGAAGTACGCATTTAGCATCGGTTATCCACACGTCATAAAGTTCAAATGACTAGTTTTGTCGTTGCTTAATCGGATTTGACTACCGGATCAGGAAATTCGCGCAAATCTGAAATCGCTTCGCGCTGAAAGAACGCACATGAAGAATTCGAACAACGCGCCAATTCACAACGATGGTCACGACAACCGTCGCCTCATGGAAATCCTGGAGGACCGTGTGCTCTTTGACGCGGTTCCCGACGCATTGAACGTTTTGGACCAAATCCAACCCGAGGAGCTGCTTGTCGAAACTCATGAAAGCGTCGCGCAGACAACGTCGGCTCACGAATCTACTCACACGGAACGGCACGAAATCGTGTTCATCGACGGAGCGATAGAAGATGCGGACAAACTGCTTGCGCAAATCCTGCTCGAACGGGCCGATCAGTCGCTTGAGCTTCACATTCTCGACGAAACTTCTGACGGAGTCCAGCAAATCGCGGAAGTGTTGGCGAGTAGGAAGAACGTTGACGCAATTCACATTCTGTCGCACGGCAGCCAGGCCGAGCTTCAACTGGGGACAGCGCGACTTACCGCAGATTCGATGACAGGCCAGTACGCCGAAGCGTTGAATTCCATAAACGTAGCGCTGGCTGACGACGCAGACATTTTGGTTTACGGCTGCAAATTCGGCGAAGGTGCCGCCGGGCAGCAGGCAGCGCAGTTGCTCGCGTCGATCACTGGAGCCGACATTGCTACAAGCACTGACGATACTGGCAACGTGTCCCGCGGAGGCGATTGGGAACTCGAGCGAGTCATTGGAGAACTCGATTCAGAAGTCATCGTATCAGCAGAATTGGCCGCAAGCTGGAACGTGCTGCTTGCCACGCCGGCGATGGAATTCTTCGTGACGCTCGATGAACAAGGAATCTATGACGCTAACGAGAAAATCTTAAACGAAGGGCTCCACGGCAATGTAACTCAACAAATCCAAACGACGATTGGGATTGTCGCGAACAACGATAGCACGATCATCTATTACGATCACCACGAGGACGGCTACGAAGCCGATCTGGGAAATCCGGTCCAATCAACAACGGAGATTTGGGGCGACGGCGACATCTCAAACGGCGCCGCGCCTGGCGTAACGACAAACGCCGGCGATGTGCTTAACGCCGGTGACTTCGTTGTGTTGACAAATCTTGTTGACCTGACAAGTCCGCCAACTCCCGCATCACCGCTGTACGACGGAACCGATCGTTTCGCGTCGGAAAGTTCTCTGGCCGTGACACGCGGTGCCTGGCACACATTTCCTGGTACGCCTCTAGCCGGGACGACTGAAGTCGCAGAAGTCGGGCGATGGGGAACTGAATATGTCAGCCCGGTCGGTGAAGACACGGCTTTGGGCACGCTTTACGAATACACCGGAATGTTCATCATCGCCGCGGCGGACAACACCAACGTTTCGGTGGATGTGAATGCCGACGGCGACTTTTCCGACCCAGTCGATGTTGTCACGACGCTTTCTCAGGGAGAAAGTCTTCACATTGATGGCGGTGTCCTTCAAGGTGCACGCGTGGTCGCTTCGGATGCTGTTGGCGTGAACCTCATCACAGGTGATCGTGATTCAAGCGTCGACAGCCGCTGGTACATGCTGCGGCCGCTCGCCGATTGGTCCAATAGCTACATCAGTCCAGCGGGGTCAGTAGCGGCGGCCGGGCCAGCTGCCATTATCGTCTACAATCCTCACGCGACCGACCTCGACGTCGACATCGAAACGTTGGCAGGCACCGTAACGCGAACAGTCACTGCAGGCGGAACGTTCGTCGAAACGCTGAGTGTCGAGATTCCGAATTCGGCTGCCCGAGCCGTCAGCACCGACGGGCGGACTTTTTACGCTGCGATGGCAATGGACGCCGACGCCACGCACACGACGTACGATTGGGGCTACAGCCTGCTGCCAGAGGACGCACTCACTGAGATGGTGCTTGGTGGCTGGATGCCGGGCTCATCCGACCTCACACAAAACGGAAGTCCCGTTTGGGTGGCGGCGAATTCTGACACGACACTCTATGTCGACTACGACGGTGATTCGTCAACTGGTGCATTAATTGATCCGTTCGGTCGC
>JAGQPC010000188.1 GCA_020426925.1 Planctomycetales bacterium
GACCTTTCCGTATCGGCAATCAAGTCGCTGTTGTCCAGAGCGAGAACAAACTTAAAAGCAGCGCTTGAACCGTACATTGAAGTGGGCGCATTACCAAACGAATCGGCAGATTGAACTGCGAGACCAACCGTGTCTGAAACGAACCCAAAACCCGAATCGCTAGACCAAGAGGAACTGGTCGCGTATCTCGACGGGGAACTCGAGGCCGATGCGGTGCGTCGTGTCGAAGACAGGTTAACCACGGACGAAAGATATCGCAAACTGCTCCAGCAACTGGAACGTTCGTGGGAATTGCTCGACGATCTCCCGCAGACCACGACCGATGAACGCTTCACGCAAACGACGCTCGAAATGGTCGCCGTCAAAGCGGCTGAAGACAACAAAGAACTGAAGCCAGCGAAGGAAGGCGGCAGTCGGACTCTTGCTGCTGTATTCTTCGCAATCGTTGCCGGCGTTATCGGCTTCGGATTATTCGGCTATTGGCTTGACCGTGAGAATCGCACACTGATTCAGGATCTCGCCGTCATTGAGCAAATCGACAATTACAGTAACGTCGACGATATCGAGTTTTTGCTGATGCTTGACAGTGCCAACCTGTTCGATAGCGAGGTTGACGATGACTAGCCGACGACCGATTCTCTGGAAATTTTTGCCGGTTCTTGTGGCGCTGTCTGCATTTGCTGTGTACGGCGTGGCGGACGAAGGCGATTCACCGCAAGCTGTGCTCGAAACGCTTTCTTCTTCCGAAAAGGAGTCTCTGCAAAGCAAGTTGCAGCGTTTCAAGACGCTCAAGCCCGACGAACAGCAACGGTTGCGAGATCTCCATCAAAGAATCGAAGAGCACAAAGACTCTGACAAGCTCGTCCAGATTATGGAGAACTACAACGAGTGGCTTTCGACTCTTTCTGCGAGTCGTCGCGCAGAGATCTTGGCACTTCCGAAGGAAGAGCGAATTCAAGAAATCAAGGAGCAACTCGAATCGAGTGAACGCCGTCGGCGAAGGTGGACGGGACATTTGAGCCGCAGCGATCGGGGCATTGTCAACGGCTGGCTAGACAAGTTTGCCGTCGAGCATCGCGAGCAACTGATCGACGAAAACGATAAGTTTCTCACCAAGTTTGAAGAAACTCGCGGAACACGACGCATGATGCTGATGCATGCTACGCGCAGCAAGCCGGACGTACGGCAGTTGTTGTTGAGTGAATTGCCGGCATTAGTTGACCAACTTTCAGACGACGCAAAACAGAAGTACAACTCTGCAAAATCGGAATCCGACAAAATGGAAGTTGTCCGGCAGTGGATGATTTCGCAGCTGGACGGTTGGCGCGTTCCTAAGGTCAAGAAGGAAGTGTTGCTGGAGTACTTCGCGACATTATCCGCCGATGAACGTAAACACTTAGAGATGCTGGATCGAGACGGAATGTTCCATGAACTCGGTCGAATGTACCTTTTCAAGGAGATTCGCGGCAAACGCCCGCCAGGCATGTTCCCGCCGTGGGACAGAGGAGGCCCCGGTCGACGGCGCGGCGGTGGACCCGGCGGACCGCCCGATCGAGAACGCCGTCCTGGTCCTGGTCCGGGCGATGGTAATCAACTGCCACCTCCTCCATTCCGTGGCGAAGGCCCAAGCCCAGGCGGGCCGGACAGGCCAGAAGAGTGAGGCACGAACAACTGCAGCAATTCCTGCTGGCCTCACAATCCCAGCTCCAAATCCTGATCGACCTTTTTGCAGTCGTTGTTGCGATTCGCCAGCCGGCTGCGTCGAACGTTGGTTTGTGTCACCGCCGCCATCCAGCGATTGTCCGTGTTGAACACAAGTTTTTTGGGCTGGATATCGTCAGATGTCGTAGCTCTCTCATTCGGCTAGGTATCAATGATTCCGGCATTTCGTCGGTCAAATCCTGAAACGCTATTCAGCGACTGTTCGGGCTGAACCGTCGCCGTCCTCGAAAGGATCCAGACGTGGCAAGTTTAGGTCCTGCGCATAATTAACCACTGGCAAATCCCAGATTTGGATGGTCCCGTCTAGCTTGCCCGCAACGATTTGCCGGCCACCAGAACTCCAATCGAGAGATACGACAGGAGGGCCGTCACTTGCGAGCGTGAGGAACTGCTGCCCTGTCGCGCAATGGGAAAGAATTTCGACGTTTACCGGTCGCAAAATCGTACAATCGAATCGCGTCGTCAGATGCAAAGGTCGCGACAGCGATTTGGCGATTCAGCTCTGCGTCATATGAACGTTCCAGTTGCTGGAGCACCAAGAGGAACTGGTCGCGTATTGCGAAACAAGAGATTATGATGGATCCATGTTGTTCGTCTGGAAAAATTTTGTATTGATTCCGACTCGCACACACTTCACGAAATTCCGATTCCGGCAAAAGACGAACGACGCAGTGTTTCCACGGGAAAATAAACCCATGTTCCATACTGCCACAACGGAGTCTCGCCAATGTGTGTTTTGGCTCGTTCGTGCAGTGTTTCCGATGTCAGCTTTTGTCCGGGCGATCGAATCTGCAGCAGATTGTGTAGCTGAGATTCGATTGAATCGATGATCGTTACATCTCCAGAGGCCAACAGCGATTCAAGCTGACTCGATTGCTCCGGCAGTACGAACAATTGCGGCTGCCACTGATTTGGCGCGCGTGTTCGTGACTGATCTTTTGCCGTTTCAAGGATTGTGTGGAGATTCATGGTTCAATGTTTTCAGAGGGATGCTCGAGCGTGCAAAGGCGGCACAAAATACACCGCCATCAACTTGTCTTCACTTGGCGATCACTGCCAAACCGAGCATTTTGCCCCAAACACTGAAGCGTGATTCGGGGATGAGCGCGATCGCCGTACTCGGACAGGATCTTTCTGCGTTCGCTGCTTGACCGGCTCACGTGATCGACAAAATGTTTCTTCAATCGCAGCGACAAATCGTGACTCTGATCGACGCCGCTGGCCAGTTCGGCGTGCAGATCAAGTTGCTGCAACTGTTGTTGGTCGTAATTAGTTTCGACAACAAAGCGACCGGAAAAATGAGGTGCGAGCGACGCGTCTTGGAAGACATCTTGCACGTCTTCCACATAGATGTTGGCTCCATAAAGTGTCGCGCCAAAGTTGCCTCGACCATAGACAGCCAGGAACGGCATGTGTTTGTTTGGCATTGCGGCGCATCTAGTTCCACGCTTGTCGCTCGCGTCGCAGCGAGTATATCTTCCGGCTCGATACCTTCCTCGTGAACGCCGAACATCGTGCTGACCGGCATCGAGAGCATTGTGGAGTAGACATCGAACATTCCGGCTTGAATCTGAACGCCTTTGAAAACTCCTGGTGTTAGAGCCGCTGGCCCCGACAAATTCGCAGGCAAGCCGTTATTCATGTGTTGATTTACGATGCGTGCCATATGGCGGTCATTGATTTTGACAATTCGACATAGAACCTGTCTCATCGAATCCATCGCATCAGCCATGTGAGTTGCTAGAAAGTTAGCTCCACTGACCCAATGCCAGGGTTCCTCGCCATCGGTTGTATGTTCGGGCGCGGCCCAAAGCGGATTGTCCGATACCGAATTCATGTTCGTCTGTATCGTGGAGTAGATCGTCTTCATCTTCTCGAAGTGGACGGAGTGATATTGGCTGATGGCGCGGAGGCTATATCCGTCTTGCACCGAGACACCGTTTTCTCGAGGTTGATGTCCTTGCATTTCTTGATACGCCAATTGGCTCCCATCGAGCAATTCACGGTATCAGCTTGCTACTTCGCGTTGGCCATGGTGTGGGCGAACGGCGTCTAGCATGGGGTGAAAGCATCGGTTGGTACCACGCAGCACTTCAACAGTCATGGCGCCGATCGCGATGCTGGCAAACAACGCTTCGATCGTGTCGGCGAACAAAAGTAGCGCGAGCCCGGTAGAGAAGTTGTCGCCGTTGCAGAGGCCAAGGCCTGCTTTGGGATCCAGTTCAAGCGGCGGAATACCAGCTTCGTCCAAGGCTTCGTGGGCGCGACGACGCTGTCCGTTGGCATCCCACACATCCGCTCGATGATGATGTCGCAGAACGCTCAGGATTCGACCGTTATGAGCCAAATCGCCGGAAGCTCCCAAGCCACCATATTGATTCACGACGGGAGTGATTCGGTGATTCAAGAGACGCAGATTTGCTCCAAGTCATGCTGTTTGACTCCACTCACGCCGCGCATCAGCATGTTTGTACGAATCAGCATCGCCGCTCGCACAACATCTATGCTGAAAGTCGGGCCGA
>JAGQPC010000189.1 GCA_020426925.1 Planctomycetales bacterium
GTGTAGTCGACGCCTCGATGACGCTACCCATTACTACCTTCGAAACCGTTGCCGGCCTGACGCGAAATCCAATCGCCGTGGCCAAGTACGGAATCCTTGAGCCAGGAAATGCTCGGCTTTGGCAAAGGCTTGAAGAATTGCCGTTCCTTTGGTGCCTCGTACCGGTCGAATCCTGGATTACTTGTGCATTTCGGATCCTGAACTACTTCCGCGACGCTATGGAAGCCGCGGCAATCCCGGAAGATCAAATCACTCGAGTGATTAGCGAAAAGTCTGAATCCTTCGCAAAACTCGCCCCTGATCGCCATCCCGCAATGGCATGCATCGCAGCCTGTTTCTTCCATGCGGGTCTTGTCCCGCCCACGCTGTTAAGGATGACGGGAACCTCGCCAGAAGACTACCAGCGGTCGCTTGCATCACTGGTTTCGAGACATGACAAGTTTGACAGTCGAGTTACTTGGCCGAATCCGCGTTTGAATATATTGCCACAAGTACGTGAGATACTTCATTCGACGGCCAATTTAATCAACCGAGATACTCACGCAAATCAATGGGCGGTAATCAATGCGCCAGCGATCGCTGCGGTTTATAGCACGTACGGGTTGACGCCCGATTCAAAGCTCGTTCAAGAACTCAAGCGACTACGATCTTTTGATACAGACTGGTTCGATTCAGCAAACCATTACGCGATGTTTCGTGTCATGACTCGCAGATTCGACGACGAAACAGACTGGATTGAAAAGATTGCTAATCGGGAGAGTCGGGTAAAGGTACAGTCGTTTTAAACGGTCAACAGGTTTTACAAAACGGAAATGCAATTGATGGAACGTTATTACTCTTCATTGGCTAAGCAACTTGTTCAACGTGCAGCACGTGCGACGATTGGTGATCGGCGTCCATCCCATCAAGGGCTTCGCGAATATCTAAGAACGCGGTTTGAACAAATGCCCGGTAACGAGGGGAGTTTTCTCGGACAACCCGTTTTTGAGGCATTGTTTGAATACGAAACGCAGGAGAAGGCGATGTCTGAGATCGACCTCCTGCATCCTCGAACGATTGAGCTTCTTGATGCACCTCCTCCTGAGCATGCAGAGAGAAGGTTCGCCAAAACACTCCATCCTTACAAGCACCAGTTGGAAGCGTGGCGAGTCCTTAAAGAAGAACCCACGAAATCGGCAATCGTAAGCACAGGTACTGCGTCTGGAAAGACAGAGTGTTTCCTGCTTCCGATTCTGGATGATCTTGTGCGCGAATACGAGGCAAACGACCATCATCAACTAGTTGGAACAAGAGCACTGTTTCTGTACCCTCTCAATGCGTTGATCAATTCCCAGCGTGAACGATTGGCAGCCTGGACTGCTGGAATGAACGGTGGAGTTCGGTTTGCACTTTATAACGGTGCGACTCCCGATTCGGAGAAACCAGCAGTGCAGCGAAGGCATCCAGAGGAGGTGATGTCCCGGAAACTTTTGAGAGAGTTGCCTCCCCCAGTTTTAGTTACCAACGCGACTATGTTGGAGTACATGCTTGTTCGTCGAATTGATGCACCGATTATCGAGCAGTCGAGAGGGCAGCTTCGATGGATCGTCCTCGACGAAGCACACACCTATTTGGGATCCAATGCTGCCGAGGTTTCTTTACTTCTGCGCAGAGTGATGGAAGCTTTCGACGTTGATCCGGGAAATGTTCATTTTGTCGCTACATCCGCGACTATCAGTTCGTCTGATGGCGGTGCGGAGAAACAGCTTCAAGAGTATTTGGCGAACCTGGGCGGAATTGATCCTGAGCGAGTTTCTGTTATCACGGGCCGTCGCGTTACGCCACCGCTTTCGGAGTTTGAGCAGATCAATCAGCCGCTACCGAGTCTCGGCGAACTATCGTCGATTGGCGATGCGAAAGCCCGTTTTGATCGCTTGGCTTCCGTTCAAGAAGTTCGTGAGCTTCGGGAAGCGTTAACGCAGCGGCCAATGACTCTGGAGCAGATCCAAGTCTCTCTTTCGCAGCCCGGGACCCCAGAACAAACGCTTGAGTATCTTGACTGGTTTTCGGACAAGTCAGAATCGGAATCGATCCTTCCGTTGCGCGGCCATTTCTTTATGCGGACGCAACCGGGACTTTGGTCATGCTGGAATTCGAGCTGTTCCGAAAAAGATCCCGCTCTAACTCAGTCAGACTGGCCTTTCGGTGCGGTTTATCTTTCGCAACGTGAACGATGCGACTGTGGGAGCCAGATATTTGAGGTGGTTGTTTGCCGTGAATGCGGTGAAGTCTATTTGGCGGCGCGGGAAGACCAGAACAATGCCCTGCACCCGACCGTTCTGAGCGAGCAAACGCCGATTGACGACTTCCAATTAGACCTTCAAGAGGAAGTGTCCGTCGATGACGAAGACGAGTCTGCCGCGCCTCTAGGTAGCGATGGTGTTGTTCAGCTCATCTGTTCGCATGCTGGCAACGACTTTACAGATGATCTTGCCGTATACGACGCAGCAACAGGAGCTATTAACGCCAGTGGCGTCAACACGGTCTCTGTGCGGATTGCGCAGAGGGATCCTCGCTTCAATCATCATCGATGCGTGACCTGCGGCGAAAGAGCCTCGGCGGCGAGGATGTTATTTCAACCGATCCGAGTGGGCGCGCCATTCTATCTTGGAATCGCCGTTCCAACTCTACTTGCACATGCTCCGGCACACAAAGATCAAAAGATCCGAAAGCCTTTCGACGGGCGTCAGATGATCACTTTCAGCGACTCACGTCAGGGCACGGCGAGGTTTGCAAGTCGCATGCAATTCGAAGCAGAGCGTAGCTACGTTCGCAGTTTTATCTACCACAAGCTTTGGTCCAAAGTCGAAGTTGGCGACGCAACCAAGGCGGAGACATTAAAAGGGCAGATAAAGCAGCTGGAAGCAATGTCCAACATGGAGAGTGTTGTTGAGGGTCTGCAGTCGCAGTTGGAGGCCGAAATACGGAAACTTCGTGATCCATTCGCCGCAATTGCATGGACCGACATGGTGGCAGATTTAGCAAGGTCGGTGCCGGTGTCGCAGTTCATACCAAACTCCTCAGAGGCTAGATATCGCCCGTCACGGTTGCAACCTGAGCAGATTGCAGAAATGTTTCTTTTCCGTGAACTCGCACGTCGACCCAAGCGAGGAAATACGCTTGAGACTCTAGGTCTGGCATCGCTTGAATTCCCGAAGATGAATGGGCTTGTTGCTCCAAGTGATTGGTCTGAATTCGGTGGTACCAATGCTTCTTGGCAGAACTTTTTAAAGCTTTGCGTTGACCATCTCATCCGCGATACGTATTGCATTCGTATTGACCGAACCATGCTTCGATGGATCGGGCTCAATTTTCGGCCAAAGTTCGTTTTGCCGCCAGATTCGGACACAGGTGCGTCGGACAGTCGCCGCTGGCCAACAATCCAATCATCTCCCAAGCTCGATCAACGATTGATTGTCTTGCTTCGCCTGGGACTTGGGCTAAGAGCTGATTCATCGGCGGATCAGCAACGGGTAGAGCGTCTGCTTCGTTCGGCATGGTCCGCTCTGTCAATCTGCGGGATTTTCGATCAGTCAGACGACGGACGACAACTCGACTTCAGAATGTCTGAAATCCGATTGGTCTCGAAGGCATTCCGTTGCCCCGTTACACAGCGTTTGTTGCCGACGACCCTCAGTGGTGTATCGCCCTACCAAAATGAACGTACCCTCCGCATCTTTGAACGCTGTGTTCCCATACAGATGCCCGCCTTGAAGTTTCCCTTTGGTGAGATTGCTGGTCAGAAGGTACATGAGAACGAAGTCAATGATTGGCTCAATAATGATCCTCTAATCCAGAATTGCAGGGAGGCCGGCGTGTGGAACGAGTTCAGCGATCGGATTGCTGCCTGGTCAAATTACTACGAGATCGCAGAACACTCTGGCCAGGTGTCGAAAGAGCGATTGCAGCAACTCGAGACAAGATTCCGTCGTGGGCAGACTAATTTGCTCAGCTGCTCAACGACAATGGAAATGGGGATAGACATCGGAGGGTTAACCACCGTCGCGCTCAACAACGCGCCTCCGGGGCCGGCAAACTGGCTGCAACGCGCCGGGCGTGCCGGACGCCGCGAAATATCACGGGCTTCGACGCTGACACTCTGCCAAAACCAACCACATGGCCAGGCGGTTTTTTCCAATACACAGTGGCCCTTCACGACTCAGATACATGTGCCGCGAGTGGCGTTGGAAAGCACCCGTATCGTACAGCGTCACGTGCACGCATTTCTGCTGGGTCGCTTTTTTCTGTTTGCACAAACCGACAATGCGATTCAGCTCAGTAGCCGTTGGTTGTTTGTTAACGACGGCAATTCGTCGCGAGCAGACGAATTTGCTGGTTGGTTACGTGGCTCCGCTGAATCCGATGAGGGACTGG
>JAGQPC010000190.1 GCA_020426925.1 Planctomycetales bacterium
CTGCCATGTCCTTCACTCAACCTTTCAAGAACCTCGTGTGCGGCAGTCCGGCAATGAAACACTCACGCCGCGCTGGTCGCCTGGTCTACCAATCGTCCGGCCCACAAGAGCCGGTATTGAATCATTCCGTCATTCGCCGTGAACAGGATCTGTGTGGTCGTCCTCTTCGCGGACCGGCGGTAGTACTTCCGGACCGGTGGGTGACTGCTTACGCTGCGTCCGACGGACTCGCTTGTCTTCCGCCTTGCGCTTTTTGATCGCTTCGCGTTGCCGCTTCGCGAAAGTGTTCTGATTCTTGGCGATGACGTTTCTCCTAGTGAACACCCATTGAACAAGGCCCGACAGCTCTCTTCGGAAAGCCTGTACGTTGAACTGGGAATGTATTTTCTCTTTCGGACTTCGTGAGTTACCAATCATCGGGAAGACAATGTGATCGACGCGATTTGGCGATCAAGGCAGTTGCCCCTTGTTCGCCAGCAGTTGCGCAACCTGAAACAGAGCTGTTTCAGCGATCGAACGTTCCCGCTGACATGGTGAATCTCGTGCAAACAAGAGATGCACGGAAACTCAAGCGGCCATCCAGAGCGGTCAACACAACCGATAGTTGGCAGCAGATACGTGCGGCGAAAGTGCCGCCGTAGCGTTTGGGTGTATGAGTATCCAACTCCTCTGCAGCCTCGTTAAGCCGTAAAAAGCTTTCGGCACGACCAGCTCTAACGACCTACTTCAGACCAACAGTCAACACCAGCATCCCAAAATACACACAACAACTAGTTTGGCCATTTAGGCCTACGACAATACCACCGCTCCCGCCACGGACAACTCAGCAATCCCCGATCGCGTCCTTGTGATCGCGCCTCTGCCATTCCTCACTTGTACCACGACAGAGCCTTACCGTGACTTAAAAAAACAGCTTGCGGCGTTTCGTTTCACTTTGAGGGTGATCGAGACGAGGTTGCTCGTGACTTTCTTGTTCGCTTGTTTCCATTACGGGATTGTCTTATTGGTGCGGAATCGAATTCGTGGCAGCGTTCCTTGACGGTGCGGAATGGCATCCCATCCGCGCGTTCATATCGCTCGGCGCGGACGAACCAGAACGCCAATCCTCCCGTATTGTGCGCGGGTGCCTGTGTATCTCGTGACGCTCGCACGCCAAGCGAGCCCTTTCTCCCTGTCTTCCGCCATCCGCGTTGCTCCATGATGATGCGAACCAACACACCAATTGCCTGGCGCAATCGCATGCTACGTCTGGCATGTACTTTCCCGAGGAATCCGTCAATCGCGGGCAGAGCTTCAAGTTCTCGCACGACACCAGCCAGCGGTGACCGATCATGGTGCAGTTCTGATTCCTCCATTCGCCGCTGGCGATCATCGTCGTTAAAGAATTCAAGCACGCTATCGAAAGGTTGGTTTGGATCGTTGAGGACGTCGGCAAATTTCATTCCTTGGTGGTCTTCCAGGAAGCCGCTACGAGTCACTCGTGTCTTTGCCATCGAATCTCCAATGCCCTTCTTAGGGGCATGTTTTAGATACAATTACGAAACCTACAAATATTGTATCTCATAAAAGGGGATTTGCAATGGCAATCTCGCTCAAAACATCAGATTTGTCCGAGCCACAAGGCATAAACGGAAACGGATCAACAGGCAGCCTGAGCTTCGAAAGCGATGCTCCAATTCGATGCGTACGAGGGGAAATCCGTTACCGCGAGGAATCGGTCAACTATGCCCGGTCACTTTGCCGTCGCTGGCCTGTTTCAGTGCAACCAATCTGGATCCCGGCGAAATCTAGCCGTAATGGCACCGTGCCCGCCGCCAGACCAGAGGCGATGCAATACTCGTCATCACCGACACGGCAGCCTCTCACACGAGGCCTCAATAAAGTTCCGTCATGCGCGCGTTGACTCACTAAAACGGTTACCGAAGCCAGTCCGTTTCCTCATAAATGTGTTACCCAGCACAGGGGCAACAATTTCGAAGAAAATCAGTCGGAAAACACGTGAGGAATTGTTCGATGCAATTCGGGCTCGTTTTCGTAAGGCGTCCAAGAATGGGAAGGGACGGATTCTCGATGAGTTTGTGGCATTGATGAATTGCCACCGAAAACTCGCTATACGACTTTTGCGGAACGAGGCTCCATCGAGCAGTGGAGCGAAAGGGCGTGATCGCATATTGCACGGAATAGCTCGAGGATGACCTGTGTAGCCGCCCTGTTTGTCAAACGCCGTGGAGGTTGCCACAGCATCAGGCCGTGAACTCAATGATGGCAACCGCGAAATAAACGAAGGACCCTGGATCTACGCCGCTCTCATCGAAATGTCGCTGGCGACAAATGGCCGGTGGAGAACTTCCCAGCGAGTTTGATCGGGATGGCTAAACAGGAAATTTTGATAGCCGTCGTCCGGGGCATCATGAGCGTCCGGATCAAAGTCCTCGATTTGGACAAGACGTGATTCGTCAAAGAAATGACCGACGTATCCAAGCGACTTCAGCAATTCGAAAACTGGTGTATGATGGTCCGCTCCGTTGTGCAGATTCCCAGATTCAAAAAGCATGATCGGCCGATGGCGAGAAAGCGTTTCCATCGCGCCCTGGAATACAGCTAACTCGTGGTGTTCGACGTCACACTTGAGAAACGAAACGCGACGATCGTAGTTACCATCGGCTAAAAACTCGTCCAGTGTTGTTGTCGGCACTGTAATGGGATCTTGAAGCATCGTCCGCGTTGTCTCTAGCGACGCGCAACCGAGGTGTGGACCGGGAAAGTAAAGATCGGCGGTTCCGATCGAATTGGAGAGTGCGGTTTCGGCCACTTCAATTGGAGCACCCGAAACAACGGTCGCCACGTCTCGGAGGTACGCTGCCAAATGAGGAATTGGTTCAAATGCGATCACTTTCCCATGAGCGCCCGCCGATTTCGACATCCAGTAGGTGAATCCTGCTTTGTGGGCGCCGATGTCCAGCACAAAGTCTCCCGGACGAACGACGCTCCGCACGAGTGCGATTTCGTGCTTTTCAGTCTTCGTGACAAAACGCCACGCTCGGTGCCACAACCTGAGTTTCTCGGTAAGTTTCATTGGTCACGCCTTGGGGGGCCCGCGTCAGGACAATCACTAGTCGATGCAGCGGCGTAAGCTTACGGCGAAGCACGGTTTTGCCGCAATGTGAAATGTCACGATGCCGAATGCTAGCGGGCGATCTCGATTGCTGGTCTTGCATGCGATGCTGCTAACCGCTTACGCTTTCGGCAGTTTTCATTTGCGATCCGCAACATCATTCATGCTGTTAATCGAGGTATCAAATATGGCTGGTCAATTGGGAATTGGAACTGTTGTCTTGTGCGCGGCGATCACAGGTTGCGCCATCGGACAAAAGCAGACGAGTGATCAAGCGGGTGATTCTGCAACAGGAGCGAAATCTGAAATTAAGGACTTGAAGTTCTCGATCAAGACAACCAAAGGAGATATTGAGGGCACCATTTTTGCCAGCAAGACGCCTGTTACGGCAGCGAATTTTTGCAATTTGGTTTCACAGAAGTACTACGACGGCATAATTTTTCATCGCGTCATCGCTGACTTTATGATTCAAGTGGGTGATCCCCTAACGAAAAAGCCGGGCACGGAGCCAGCGTGGGGAACGGGTGGACCAGGGTATCGGTTTGAAGATGAATTTCGTCGCGAGCTTCGTCACAGCAAGCCAGGCATTCTGTCGATGGCAAACGCTGGCGCTGGCACAAACGGCAGTCAGATCTTTATCACTCACGTCCCAACGCCACACTTGGACGGAAAGCATACGGTTTTTGGTGCCGTGACGAAGGGGCAAGACATCGTCAACAAGATTCAAAAAGGCGACAAGATCGTCTCGGCGAAGATCGAAGGCGACACTGGACCGTTGTTCAAAGCGTATGCTGACAGAATCGCCGAGTGGAATAAAACGTTGAAAAAAGGTGGCTACATCTCGGATGGGAAAAAAGAATAGTGTCGAAGCTTGATTTCGATTTCAACAAAAACGGCTTAGTGCGATGTGGTCAGCCCAGCCGTTTCGTGCATCAGAGTGGATTAACGTCGCTTCAGTTCGCTATCGACCTTCGCCATCATTTCGCCGAAGTGTTTCGCTTCCTGCGAGTTGCCGAGCGACGCATGCATGGAAGCCAAGTTGCCGTAGGGAACAGACAGAACTTCCAACGGAACAGATCCTTCCTGCACGGCCGTTTGTAGCATTTTGGTTCCCATGTCGGTTAGTTCGATTGCTGTATCTTTCTGACCGGCTGTCCAGTACGAAACGCCCATGCTGACGAACAATTCAGCAAATGCGTTTCGGTTAACCAGCGAATCTAGCGACTTGTCTTCCAGAATCGGACGAGCTTTGTCGTACCAAACGACAGCTTCGTCGTGATCTTGTTTGTGGATCGCGTGCAGAGATCCCTTCAGGAAGTAAAGTTGACCAGCCACATATCTGTCGAACGTGGTAGTACCTTCATTATCGAGATCGATGATCGCCGTCGCATTGTCTGCGTAGGTCTGAGCGTTTTCGAACCGGCCATGCTGATGCTCGATGCGAGCCGCATAGAACAGCGATTCGATTAGCTCTCGTTGAACACGACGCTGGTAAAGTTCGTCGTGAGATTCAGAAATCAGACGCTTGCCTTCTTCCAACGCTTCATCTGCTGCGATGGACGCATCGAAGTTGCCCGGCAAAACAGAATATGCGGCTAGCGTCGCTCGATAGATTTCCATACGCAGCGTGTCTTCGCCGCGGTCTTTTTCCAGGAGGTTTTCCGCAAGCTCTGTCGCCCGCACGAGCCACTTAGGCACAACTTCTTCTTGACGTTGGAAGTTCCCAAGTGCGATATCTTTTGCAACGGCCAAATGTGCGTCGACCAAAATGTCTTTACTCATTCGCCGTATTTTGGCGTTCTTTGAATTCAGGTGGTTGGCGGCCAAATCGATCGCTTTGGTGTGCGCACCGATCGAGGCTTCGAAATCGGCTTCGGCGCCGGTCGCTTGCAAGTTGCCCCAGTCGAGGAACGCGCGAGCTCGCACGATTTCCTGAACCGACGAGTCGCTTGCGATCGCCGACATGTCTCGTTTTGCTCGGCCGAGGTTCCCTTGCTCTGCAAGAAGACGTGCTTTGGTGACTCGATAGAGTGGTTCTTCGGATCGGCTCACCGCCGCAACCGCAGCATCGTAAGCGGCGTCTGGCTGGCCGATCTGCGACAACAATTCAGACTTCAGCCAAAACGCATGAGCGTCTTTGTCATTGAGTTTCACCGCCGTGTCGAGATCTCGCAGAGACTGGACATAGTTATTCAAATCGTCCGCTTCTGCTCGCAATCGGAACAAGTCACCGTTGATCGCTTCGACGGAAATCGTCGTGACCGATTCGTGGTCGTCTGCCAAGCCAAACATGACGCCTCGCTCGGGAAAGGCGACACCAAGCGGGTCGCCTTTCGCGTCTTCGACGATGCAAGGAATGACGTCGTTGAGATTGAGTTGAGTCGCCAAATCGACAGCATCTTCGGGATTCTGCAGGTGAATCACGAACGACTGAACATTCAGTTGTGAATCGTCGGCGTGAGTTCCGTCCGCCAAGACATCAACTTGACGAAAACCAGGTGCCTTGTAGATCAACTTTTCGGCACCGGAAACCTCGACGATCTTAGCAGGTTCACCCCACAGCTCTCGCAGGTCCGCGATCGTTGTGCCCGGTTGGACTCCGTTGAAAACCAGCGAGTATGTGTCGCCGTCACTTGGCGCAGGAGCATCAGGAGCGTTCTCCGGTGGACCGAACAACGAAAATGGATTGAGGTTTTCCAGATCGATATCGCTCGGCGAACTGGGTTGCGCGTCCGGTGTTTGTTTGGCAGCTGTCGTTGGTGCACTTGCGGTCGGTTTGACTGGATTTTGCGCCGGCGCGGTTTGCTGAGGACTCGTTTTTTGTGCCGACTTGGATGCGATCTTTGGGACCGGTTTGGCCGCTGGCGCCGGATCGACTTTTTGCGGAACGGCTAGCGTCGGTTCGCCTGTCAAAGCTTGAGGCACCGGCTCGAGCTGTTTCGTTTTGTCCGCAGTGGAATTCTTCGGCGGCACGAATCGTTCGCGAGTTTCCTGCAGCTCGTCAGTGTTGATGACGTTTTGCGGCTGATTGGGAGTGATCTCACGAAACTGAGCTTGTGTACTTGTGCCTACAATCGAACCGGCAGCAAACGCCGACACGGCGACGAAGCGTTTCAGTTTCCAATTCCAATAAACACGCATGGCTGAATCCTTTCGAGCGTTGGTCGGTCTAACCAGCACACGCTCCATGACTGCACGAGTCGTCCTATTCGTTTTACAGTGATCGGCCACGCGCAGCAGTAAATTCAGACAAGTCGTAAAAGTTCTCCCAGAGTTTCATGCTGGCAGCGCATTTAAATCGTTGCTTGCAATGCAGTTGCTTATTCAGCGGTACGATCTGACGACCGCCCGAAAAGGAAATTTCGCAGCTTGTCCGAGATCAGAAACACGCCAGCGACTAAGACGCCGCCTAGGTAGCCGATGATCGGGCCGACAGTTAACGATGGCGCGGCAATATCGAGCCAACTTGAGTACGGCCCAACTATAACGTCCGCATACACACGGAATGCTAAACAGAACGCCACGCCTGTCATCGCGGCCGCAACTCGGACATCTCGTTCTGGCGTGAGCATTTGCACGATTCCGACCGACGTTAAGAACACGAGCCAGACAACAGCATTGTGGATCCCAACCTCTAACGCTCGAAATACGGCGATAAAGCTCGCGTAGGCCGATGTTACGACCAGAATCGTCGCCACATCAAAGCGTTTGGGAGCTTTGTAGATTCGGCTTGTTTTTGGCGCCGAGTCGTTTCGATTGGATTCATCTGTCATGCGACGTTCTCGTCATGCAATTGCGGCAGCCACTCGGCAGGATTCAAGCGAACCCCTGGAATTCGTTGCTGGGGGCTCGCGTGCGTTCGACCACCAGCCACCCTTCTACGCCGAGCCGGTCGGCCACTTTCTTAGTATGAGAGAAAGCCCGGCAAACGTCCAATCGCCACGCTGTTACGCAAACAGCAAACGCGTCAGATGATAAAAAACCGGCGCTGCAAAACACAACGAATCGAGCCGATCTAAGATCCCGGCGTGACCGACGACAAGCGTGCCGTAATCTTTTACGCCGCGGTCTCGTTTGATGGCGGACATCGTGATGCCGCCGGCGAATCCCATGACGGCAGTAACCAAAGACATGAAAGATGCTTCCATCGCCGTGAATGGAGTGATGAAGGCACTCAAGACCGCGCCAATCAACGTTGTGGTCAAAATGCCGCCAAAGAATCCTTCCCACGTGCGGTTGGCGTTGATGTTTGGAGCGATCGTGCGTCGTCCGATCAGCTTGCTCCAAACGTATTGCATGATGTCGCCTACGTGAACGATGACAATCAAGAATAGCAGAACACCTGATCCGTGTTCTTTGCCGCTGGCGTCTTTTAAGTACAAAAGCGCCGGCGCGTAGCTGAGCGCATAAACACAGAACAACAATGCGGCCTGAATCTTCGCGGCCCGTTCCAGGAACCGCTTGCTGTCGCCGGCAAGCGCGATGCGTGCGGGGATAAATAAGTACGCGTAAACCGGAATGAAGATGCTATGTAGTTCGTACGCTTTTTCGTTGTCCCACGCGATCAACGCGTACTGCGCTGGTGCGAACAGAAAGAAAACCCAAAACAGCGTCCGATGGTCGCCCATTCGCGTTGGAGTCAGCGTAATGAACTCGCGCAGCGCCCAAAACGACAATAGAAAAAACAGCGATACCGTGACTGCTTTCCCGAGCAAAAATGCAGCCGTCAGGATCAAGAACATCAGCCACCACGCTCGCACGCGGACATTGAACGCGTCGACGACCGCCGGGTTGACGCTCGAATCAGGTCGGCGACGAAGAAAAATGCTCGCGATGTAAGTAATCGTCAGTATGCCGAGAATGATCGTGAGCAGGACCATCGTTGGCGTATCGAGCCACTGTTCGGTTTGCCAGCCGAACAACGGGCGAATCAATTGTGTGACGTTAGAAACCATGGACGACTTCGGTCATGTTGGCCGAATCATTCGGCAATCGTGGGCGGCAAAACTACGGAACGGAACCATTGTCACGGTCATTGCGTTGGCGACAATACGCCGGACCGGCGACAGACGCATTTCTGGCTGCTAATCCTTTAGCTTTAGAACGCATTCTCGGGCACGTTTGAGAAATTCCATTTTCGATTCTCCTTTTTCTAGCCAAATTGGTGGTCCGAACGTGATACAGCTTAGCAGCGGTACGGGCAAGAACTCTCCACGAGGCAAAACGCGATTCAGGTTGTCGATGTGTACCGGGACAAGTTCGAAATCGGGCCTTTTCTTGCCCAGGTAGTAAAGTCCACTCTTGAATTCGCCTAACTCGCCCGTCGTGCTTCGCCCACCTTCCGGAAAAACGATCAGCGAGTGCGTGTCTCCGGCTTCGTCGATCATCATCTGGATTGGGCTGCGATGAACCTTGATTTCTTTGCGGTCGATCAACAGGGCATTGAAGTTTTTAGCAATGTGCCGCCGAATCGCGCCTTTGTCCCAATAATCTTTCGCGGCAACAGGTCGAGTGAGACGGCGAATATTGGACGGGAGCGACGCCCAGATCACAAGCGCATCCAAATGACTTGTGTGGTTCGCAAAGTAAACTCGTTGACACGTATCTGGATGGCAATCGATCCAACGAGCACTAGCGCCGCTCAGTACCTTAGCGATCCAAGACAAGACTTCGACCGTCAGCTGCATAACAGAATTCGATTCACGTCAATGAGGATATCGAATACGACAAAAGAGCGGCTTCCAATCGCCGGCTCATCCAATCACTTTTGACAAATCGTATCGAGTTAGACGGGTTCTTCCTACCGGGAGCCGACACGCGACGATTTAGCGTGAAGAAACCGGATCCGCATGTTCGTGTTCGAATTGGCCGAGTTCCAGCACTCGGTCCGCATTTTCGATAGTACGTGCCGAGGACGATCGCTCGGTAGACACTTTGCTTGCGTAAATACGACGGATCAGATCTTGATACCCGTTGACCATCGTCTGCAATGACCAATGCGTGATCACTTCGTCTCGCCCCTGTTCACCCAGCGAGCACGCAAGGCGACGATCTTCCAGCAGTGAAATCACGTGATCCGAATACTCAGATTCATTGCCAGGCTCAGCAAGAAATCCTGTGATCCCGGGCTTGACGGTCAGTCGAACACTACCAACATCCGTAGCGACGACGGGAATTCCGACCGACAACGCCTCCAAAATCGAAACCGGATTTGCCTCATTGTGCGACGTCAAGCAAAAAACGTTCATCGCTGACAAGATGGCCGGCGTGTCGCTTCTTGTACCCAAGAAATGGACGCGATTCTCAAGCTGCATCGATCTGCTGAGCTGTTCCAATTCTTCTCGACGCAGGCCATCTCCGACCACGATGAAATGCGTGTCGGGAAGGAACTCTTTAACGCGTTTCGCAACCGACAGAAACATTTCGTGATTCTTTTCCGGTCGCAACGCGGCGACGATGCCGGCGACTGGCGATGTCAGCGGGATGTTGAACTCTTCGCGGATGCGTCTGGCTTCGTTCCCGTCGTAGCGGAATCGGTCGGTGTCGACTCCATTGGGGATTACGGTAACCTTCGATTCTGGAAAGCGTTCCATTTCAACCAGATGGCGACCATGGTCGGTCGCGACCGCAATAAACGCATCGGTCCATGGTGTCAGAAGCCGATTCAATCGCCCAACACCATCAGGCCAACCGGTCGAATGCAGCGCCGACGCGACAACTGGAACGTGAGCAAGCTTCGCGGCGATCCGTCCCCAGAACATTTTGTCTCCGCATCCGACCGTAATCACCGCG
>JAGQPC010000191.1 GCA_020426925.1 Planctomycetales bacterium
GTTACCGTTCGACAGCTGGCGTTTGACGCCGTCGTAGACTTCAGCCTCCTCGCGGCATCGCTGGACTCTTCTTTGCAGGCCTGCAGGAGATTCTTGCGTTTTGACCATCAGGTCATACAGGTCGTGTCGCAATGTGCGGCGTTCGTCTTCGTTTGCTGGACCTTCTGGCAGTTCGTCCAGCTTCTTTTTGATGACAAGCATCTTGCGGCATAGTTTTTCAAGCTCGCCAACAAGCGGCTGAACTCGGCGAGTGCGCAGGCTCAGCTCTTCTACCAGCTGCAGGCATTTGCGTCGACGGCGAATGAATCTCGCACGGATCATGGCTCGCGTTTCAGGAGACAGCGATTTTCGCAACAGCTGCTTAAAGTCGGCCTGGTTGTCCGCAAGGAGCCGATCGAGCGTTTTCAAGTTGTGCGGCATGCGTCCTTGGATTTGCTCTTTGGTGAGCCTTTCGGTCAATGAGACCTTGATCGTGCGATCAAATGGTAGCTCGCCACGGTACACTTTTTTGAGCGTATCGACCGTCGCACGCATCGCGTAGTCGGAACTGAGAATCGTTCGGCGAAGTCGCTTGCGAGAAATTTCGATTTTCTTGGCGTGAGAGATTTCTTGTTCGCGAGTCAGCAATGGAATGTGAGCCATTTGGCTTAAATACATTCGGATCGGATCGCTGTCCATTTTGCGAATTTCTTCGGGCAGCAGCCCCAATGCAGCAGCTTGTTCTTCCGCTTGCTGGCGCAGTTCGTCGAGTGTAGGGCCAGTTTTTGCTTCGAATTCGCTTTCGTTTGATTCGACGAGTCGAATGTTGCGTTCTTCCAAGATGCCGATCAGCTCGTCGAGTTTACTGGAATCTTCGCACTCGTCAGGAAGATAGTCGTTGACTTGTTTGTAGCTGAGGAATCCTTGCTTTTTTGCTACCAGGAGAAGGTCATTCAGATCTGAAGCGATGTGTTTTGCGCTCATTAGTCATCTCCTTCGCACATCGTGTGCAAAGAGGACATCGACGATCGGTCGTTGGGTCGCAAACTGTGTTACATAACCTAAGTTTGCACGACCGATGGCTGCGATGTGCTGCCCATCCGTGGGTGCGGGATCATCGCGCCAATGTTCAGGTTTGAACCTGCACTAACATTTTTCGTGTAGTATTTCGAAGTTAACGTTCACAATTCTCAAACACGCGGGGGTTGGCAGAATTCACATTTGGTGAGGCTGCAAATCATGATTTTGAGATTGTCACGCGTTCTTGCGAAACCCACTTGGCGTTGTAATTGCAACGACAGGTGGACGCCGCCAAAACGTTTGTTCCGATTCCGATCTATTTTCGATTACTGCGGGCGGAACGCTGAGCGTTTCAGGTCACAGTTGTGTCTCGCTCACCTCCCTCCGCTTGCGAACGATTTCATGGAGCATTCGAACGGCTTCGTCTTCGCTGACCTTTGAGATCGTTGCTTGTTCCTCGCGAATTTCTCCTTCGGTATAGATCGTATTGAATCGCTGCATTGCTTCGCGTAGTGCAAAATCAAAATCACTGGCAGCTTTGCGATGAGCTTCTTCATCAAGTCCGACCAACAGATTCTTTATGGCCGGATCATCGTATTCGTCCATCAGTCGGTGGAGATCTGCGTGTTCGCCGTCCGCTTCCAGATCGGCATATTTTTCGTACAGCATCCGCGCTGAATCAGTTTGAAGCGAGCTGATAGCAACGTTTTCCAGCATCGTTGGAATGGCGTCCGGTTGATAAAGCAACAGCTCGAACAACTGGCGTTCTGCATTTGTCAGCCACGGTTTGTTGCTCGGCGGAGTCGCAGCGTTTGTGTTCGTCGCCGAATAGGAAGTGGTAGGTCCTAGATCCGGTTCTGCAAATTCTGCTGGGTCAAAGTCTTCGACAAATCCGCCCGAACCGTGTGCGGGATAATTGTTTGGCCCCATCGCCGGCGGTGGGCTGTGAGGAGATGTGTTTTGCGGAGTGGGACTGAAGTGTGGCTTTGTACTACGTCTTAACGCTGCAACTTGGTTGCGCAGCTGAACTTCGTCGATTCGGAACTCGTGCGAAATTCGATTCAGAACTTGTTGCTCTCGCAGCTGCTGGTTAACGGCATCGCCGCGTGAATTCTTCGGCGTTCTGGCGATAGCGGTGAGTAGCTCTTGCAGTGCCACGTTTGCTCGATGTGTATCGCGGATCGGGTCGAGCCCTCGAGTGGAGACACGAATTTTGTGTTCCAAAACGTCGGGTGCCGAGTCGAGAAATGTTCGAAATGACTCCGCTCCAGCGCGGAGCAGAAAATCGCAAGGATCAAGGCCTTCGGGAAGCGTGACAACTCGAAGATCAACTTGATGGGCGAGGAACATCTCCAGCAACGCACTGGAACTCGATTTCGCTTGCCCAGCAGTATCACCGTCAAGCACCAATGTGACCTTGTCGGAATAACGCTTCATCAATCGAATGTGCTGATCGGTGAGCGCGGTGCCGCACACGGCAACGACGTACTCAATTCCGAACTGACGAGTCATCATGACGTCGGTATACCCTTCCATCACGATGAAACCACGGTCTTTCAGCTTTTCGGGGCTGGCGTTCTTATGGCCTTTGTCGTCTTCGCGCGCGACATCCAGCCCATAAAGAACGTCGCTCTTTGTGTATAAGCGAGTTTCTGGAGAGTTGATGTACTTGGCCGATTTGTCGTCCGCGTACTCTGGTAGAATCCTGCCACCGACACCGATCGATCTCTTTTGCGGATCATAGATTGGAAATACGACTCGACCTCGATACCGATCGTAAAACCGGCCATTATCGCTTCGAATGACAAGTCCAGCCGCTTCGAGAACCTCTTTGGAATACGGCGTATTCTGCGCTCGGTTGATGATCCACTGCCAATCGTTGGGCGCGAATCCGACAGAATAACGTCGAATGCTTTCGTCCGACAATTGTCGCTGCTGAAGGTAGTTGCGAGCCACCTCTGCATCGTGGCTCTTGAGCAGACAATCGTGATATTGTTTGACTGCCCAATCGACGGCGGCCAGTAGTGCGTGCTTGTCGTCAGGACTACCTGGTTTTGCTTTTGGCTGAGGCGTCGTGGCGATTTCAATGCCCGCTCGATCCGCGAGCATCTTGAGGGCTTCGGGAAAACTCACACCCTCGGTTTCCATCACGAAACTGAAGACGTCGCCGCCTCTGTCACACGGCCAACACTTCCAAGTTTGGCGATTCGGATTTACTTGTAGACTTGGCTTGTTGTCATCGTGAAATGGGCAATGCGTAACGAACATTGAGCCCTGTCGGCGCAACTCGTGCGCAGCACCGATCAGTTCAACGATGTCCGTTGCTTCTCGAACTCTTTCTTTTGCGTCAAAGGCACCGGTAGACACCGACGACCTCCCGTTGCTTGGAGTTTGCGGGATGCGGTTCACTGGTCGCGGCGATTCTGTGAGAACCATCCTGGTTCATTGCCGCTGGTTGGGTTCAAGTCCAGCGAAGTGCACTCCATTGCACGCGGGAAGATCTTAATCATTGGTTCCCAATGGTCAACATCATCGACCGAAACAATCTGATCATCGTTCTACCATGATTGCAAATCACCGCTAGCGATCGTCGCGTGAATTCAGGGTGACCTGCCTTGCGAGATTCCGACTGAGTGGAACGGGTGATCGTGGGCGTTGGTACCCCTTGCGAGCTGCACTGGCGAATCTGCGTTATGGAGCAGCAAGTCTGCGATGAACTGATCGGATGACCATTAAAGTCGGCACAACCGTCGATTTGGTTACGCAAGCGGGCAGTACCGGCACATTGCTGTCGAATCGACCAATGGTAATGCGTTATAGGCTTTAGATTCCGCGCCTTCTTCCAAGGCGTTACGACTCTTGACCTTAGGAGACGAGAGACCTAGACTTCTGGGTTAGGTTGGCATCTTTTTCTTGATGTTTTTACATTTCGGGAAAGGGTGCCACTTGTATTTTCGGCCTGCCAGACAAACCGCAGCAAGGTGCGGTGTGGCTTCGCGAAGGAATCCGTCGTCGTGAAACGAGCACTCATCAGCGATGTTCATAGCAATTTGGAAGCTCTGACGGCTGTGCTCGAAGACATCAAATCGCACGGCATCACCGAGATTTATTGCTTGGGCGACGTAATTGGATACGGCCCGAACCCTCGTGAATGCCTCGATATAGTTATGAAGCTTCCCGTATGCATTTTGGGGAACCATGACCAAGCAGCCATGTTCGATCCGGACGGATTCAATCCAGTTGCGTTGCGAGCGGTCTATTGGACTCGCGAGCAGTTGGAGCAGGGTACTAACGCGTCCGATGTGAACCGCCGTTGGGACTTCTTGGGCGAACTCCCACGCAGCCGTGACGAAGGTGAGCGTCTATTCGTTCACGGGTCGCCGCGAGAGCCGACCAACGAATACATTTTTCCGGAAGACGTCTACAACCAGCGAAAAATGCAGGTCCTCTTCGATCGGACGCCGCTCTATTGCTTCCAAGGCCACACGCATATTCCTGGCGTGTTCACGATGAGCGGTGACTTTCTGAGCCCCGATGAATGCCAATACGAATACCGATTTACGGGCGACAAGGCGTTGGTAAACGTCGGTAGCGTTGGGCAGCCTCGTGATGGCGATCCGCGCCCGTGTTACGTGATTCTGAGCGACGAAAGCGTCATTTTCCGCAGGATTGACTATGATCCAGAGGAAACGATTCAAAAGATTTACGCTCAGCCGGACCTCGACAATATGTTGGGTGACCGTCTCCGCGAAGGTCGGTAGGCCCGCACTTAATCTGGCAAGCCAGATGTGTGTGCCACTGGCTTTGCCAGTGCAA
>JAGQPC010000192.1 GCA_020426925.1 Planctomycetales bacterium
TCGAGCAAGCGTTGCAACAAGGATCATCCCAACGCCGATCCAAGTCTCTTTGGTCGTTGCTTCAAATAGATCTTGTTTGCGATGCCAAAGAAGAAACGCGCCTATCGCGGGAATCAAATAACCGTGGTGATACATGGGCGACGTCATCCAGACATCCCACAGGTATTGAAGCGAATTGAAATAGCAGACAATGATGGCGAGAACCACTCCACCCAACATCAACCACATCTTTTGTTGGTCTGGAACGGCACGATTAGATTCAAGTTGATTCACAGGGAAAATCCTCTGACACTGGTGGTCGCGTGGTCGTTATCGAGGCGTTTGTCTACCACATGCAAACCGCTTGCCCAAGTAGCGCAAAATCTCTGATACATAAACATTAGTTGTGTCGAAATTTTCCGTCAAACGAAACAAAACGCGGAAAATCGAAATCCCACTGAGCGGAAACTGGAATGCCGCAATGGCGTTAGGACGCGAATGACCCTACGGTTACGGTCAAACGTAGCTTGAAGTTCACAACATCCGTTGATTTTTTCCAACATAGCGCTACGAGCCATGACTTTTCGTAGTTACCGGCCTATTTGATGCAACCGGCATTTCATTGACCGTCGAACGCCACATGCATTAAATTGCTCGCGGTCATTGATGAAAACTGAAAGTTATCGTTTACTAACTTAGTCAACCTATCCCGTCAACTTTGCCAGGACGTTCATATGGCAATCGCTGTAGCCGCATTTCTGTTGGCCTTTCTGCTTAGTTACGCAGTAACGCCAATAATTCGCTTCGTCGCTACGCGAATCGGCTTCGTTGACAAACCAGACGGTGGCCGGAAGATTCAAGCGAAACCAGTATCGCTTGGCGGTGGCCTATCTCTCGTCATCGTCACGCCCATCGCAATCGGCATCATTTGGTGGATGATGGGCGACGCTGCTCCATACATGTTGAGCGGCTATCCGGTCAATCATTCTCGTTCATTCGGAATGGTCGTGGCAACCGCCTTGGCAGCTGCAATTCTGACCGTGGTTGGCTTGATTGACGACAGTGTCGGAATGCCGGGTAGTCGAAAACTTTTGTTCCAGTTCGTGGCGGCACTTTTAGTCGCAGGCGTCGGTTTACATGTGACAGACGTGAGCTTCGGAGGCATCCACCTCCCACTTGGACACCTCGGCACGCTGGCCGCGGTTATTTGGCTGCTCGCCTCGATCAACTCATTCAATTTGATCGATGGAGTTGATGGACTCGCCGGCAGCGTCGGAGTCGTGTTCTGTTTGGCCGTTGGTACGTTGTCGCTCGTGCAGGGCCAAAACATTTTTGATGCAGTTCTGGTATTTGCACTGGCCGGATCGATTCTCGGGTTTCTGCGATTCAACTTCGCGCCCGCAACGATATATATGGGTGACACCGGCAGTATGATCGTCGGTTTGATCCTTGGGGCGATCACGCTTCGAATTTCGACCAAGCAAGCAGCAACGGTCGCTTTCTCCGTACCGCTGGCGATCTGGGCGATTCCAATCTTTGATTCGACCGCGGCAGTGTTGCGTCGCAAATTGACGGGCAGAAGTATTTACGCGACCGATCGAGGCCACTTCCACCACGTGTTGTTGACGCGCGGAATGAACTCGAGTCAAGCAGTCGCCTTTATCACGTGCATGTGCGCGATCACATCGATCGCGGCAGTTATCAGTGTTGTGCTGGAACAGCCGTGGATCGGTATGGTCACCGTGGCGTGCGTAATCGGCTTCTTGATCTTTAGTCGCGTCTTCGGTCACATAGAGTTCTTATTGCTGAACTCGAGAATCCTGGGAATGGGACAAGTCACTGATTCGATCGATGCTACGTCTCGACAATCAACAATTGCCCGCAAGGGGCACGCGGAATGGGACAGTTTTTGGGAAACCATTGTTGGTAAAGTTGACGAGTTCAAGATCGTTAAATTGTCGCTGCACCTGACGATGACAGAAATTGGCGAAGACTTCTTCGCAACTTGGACTCGGTCAGGACACAGTCGCCGCGACGTTACGTGGAGCATCGATCTGCCATTTGTCTACAACGACATTACGATTGGCCGATTGAAGGCATCAGGACTTCAGACGACCGACAGCACTCGATCGAATGCGCTACCGTTCATGCATGAAGTCGAAGCGATCGAACGAGAACTTCTCGCGAGAATGGCGCAACACGGCAGTTCTCGTGGCAAAGCACCTCCCGCAGAACCATTATCTTCGGACGAATCGTCCGAGAGCGATCCGGACTCAGGTGATAGCCATCCTGACGTTGATGAAAGCGGTCCGGATACGGAGATCGCGCAATCTCCAGCCGCGTCGAGCTAACTTGAAGTTCGACTTCTCAAGTGTATTCCGGTTTTGCGGACCGATCGTGCTTTTCAGGGCATGTCAAATAGTTCGCGACTAGTGCTCAGTTTGCCACGATTTTGCAGTGTGTGACACCGAAGCGAATTCGCTGTGGCACATGCGCTGGAATTGCTTGCGATGCTGCCAGGTAAACCGTCGATGATTTGCTGTGTATCGTGAATCTACGCACCTGTTGGACGACGTGCTTCACGACCGTTGAACTCGAACATGGATGTTCATCAATGAAACGCAAGCGTGTTTGTAATGCTGTCATAGTACCACTAATTGGTCTTGGGATATTTGCACCAGTTCACGGGCAGGATGTGCGTAGGCCGGCCATCCATCGCACGCCCCCGATCGCGGAAATCGCGTATTCTCTCGAGTCGCTAATCCCATGCAGTCCGGTCAAGCGCGCTGGTGAACCAACTCCTGCTCAGTCGGCCATAATGCGCGTCGAGCGTCCTGGCAGCAGTGCGGTGAAACCCGACGATTGGATTACGCCTCTTTTGCCCAAACGCCAAGAAGCGGAGCAAGAACGTCGAATCTCGCGACCGCCAAACATTCCACGTGTTCACGAATCGGTAAGTCGTCGAGCAGCTCAATTGTTCGACGACGCAGTGAAGCTCGCGGAACGAGGCGCAGCCTATTCCGCACGGGCCCAATTAGTGAAGGCTCTTCGGCTGTTCTCCCAAGCGTTGGACGCAGAAACGGGGACCGAGTACTTCAGCTGGTCACTTGCGAACGGGTTACAGGCGCTGGAGGAAGCCGCCGATTTCACGCCAAAGGGAGCCGAACTTGAGGCACACCTTAACCTTGAACAAATCATTGGAACGCATAAAACTCCGGTCTTAAAAGACGAGCGACAATACCCAACTCCACTGACCGCTCTTCA
>JAGQPC010000193.1 GCA_020426925.1 Planctomycetales bacterium
AAGAAGCTACCGCAAGTTCTCAGAAAGACAATTGCATTCCAGGGAAAAATATGACCGATTCGACAAATCAAAAAGGTGTTGTCCGATTTCTCAGCGAATACTCTGTACCGCTAATCGCTGGTGTAGTGGTCGCCATGGTCACAGCCAATTATTTGCCAAGTTGGTATGACCATATCGTCCATTCCGCGGTGTATGACCTGTTTCATGCACCCGCCGAACACGCACACGGCCATGGTCACGATCATCACGCCAGTCCTTGGGAGCACTACCTGTCGTTGCACTTCTTGGTCAACGACATCTTCATGGTATTGTTCTTTGGCGTAGCGGCAAAGGAAATCACGGAGGCATGTTTGCCGGGCGGTGCGTTGAATCCTCCTTCGAAAGCAATCAATCCACTGTGCGGAACGATCGGCGGTGTGCTGGGGCCAGTCGCCGTGTTCTTCGGTTTGAACGCGATCGTGGGACAATCTGATTGGACGAACGGATGGGGCATTCCAACAGCGACGGACATCGCGTTGGCTTGGCTTGTGGCAAAACTGATCTTTGGAAAAGGCCATCCTGCGATCAGCTTTTTGCTGTTGTTGGCGGTCGCAGACGACGCGATCGGCCTCGGCATTATTGCCTTTGCTTATCCTGACCCGGCTCACCCAACGGAATGGGCAAATGCACTTTGGATTTTACCAGGTATGGGAACCGCATTGATGCTTCGCAAGTGCAAGTTGGCATCTTGGATTCCGTACGTTGCCATTTGCGGCACGTTGTGTTGGTGGGGGCTTTTCTCGGCTCACCTGCATCCCGCATTGGCCCTTGTCTTTGTCGTGCCGTTCATTCCAGGTCCAAATTATGACCTTGGATTGTATGCAGAATACGTAGGTGATGATGCCTCAGAGCACAACACTCCATTGGAACAATTCGAGCACGCGACGCGACACGTTGTCGACTTCGGACTATTCTTCTTCGCGTTTGCGAATGCTGGCGTGTCGCTTCAAGGAGTTTCAGGTCTGACGTTCATCGTGCTGGCATCGTTGCTTGTTGGCAAGACGCTTGGAATCACTGGTTTCTCGTACTTGGCGGCGAAGGCAGGTTTCCGATTACCGCTTGGAATGAACCTCAGTCATCTTGTAGTTGCCAGCGTGATTGCCGGGCTCGGATTGACTGTCGCTCTGTTCGTTTCTGGCCAGGCGTTCACGGACAGCGGCGTTCAGGGGGCCGCGAAGATGGGTGCATTGCTTTCGGTGTTGGCTGGACCAATCGCGTTGGTCGTCGCCGTGGCGCTCGGAGTTGCAAACGTCAAAGTGAAGCTTCCGTTGTTTGCCGTAGCGAAGAAGTCGAAGGCCAACGTCGGTGCCTAACGACCAGCGGTGACCACAACAAAAGGACTGGCTGTATATTCAGCAGCCAGTCCTTGCAACTTCACATTATCGCAAGCTCATCAGCTACGCTCGCGAGAGGTTCTTCGCTATCGGATGATGTTTGATAGCTCTTCTAACATCTCATCGCTAATCGTGATGGTCCGAGCGTTTGCAGAGAAACCTCGCTGAGCAACGATTAGTCGCGTGAATTCGTACGCCAAGTCGACGTTCGACGACTCGAGCTGGCCACCGACCAGCGTACCTCGGTCGCCTGCACCGGCCAATCCGATTTGCGGCTCGCCTGAGTTCAAGGTGGTTTGATACAGGTTGTCGCCAATTGCAGACAGGCCCTTGGGGTTCGCAACACTCGCCACGGCCAGCTGTGCAAGCGTAATCGTTCTTCCGTTTGAAGAAATCCCTTTGATATAACCGTCAATGTCAATGTTAACTGAGACTAGGCTGCCTGGCTCAGAACCATCTTGAGTGATCGTAAGATTGGACTTTGACGGACGATGGTTCAACGTGATTCCTGTGGTTTCATCTTCAAACACAAAATTTAGCGCCAAAGGATCGTCGAAACCAACGAGATTAACTAGCAACTGGGTGTCCGAAGAGCCTCTCCATGAACCGTCATCGTTAAAGACGATTTCCTCAATGACGTTGTCCGTTACTTCGCCTTCGGCTGGATCGATCGATGCCACCATCGTCCAAGTGTCGTCGTCAACTTTTTCGAATTCCAGCTCGATGTCGTGACGACCACCTCGTTCATCGTAGACCGCGACCGATTGAATCACGATGTCAGCATTCTTGCCTTCCTGGCGTCTGTTATTGAGAAGGTGTTGAGTGAAGTTGATATTGAATGAGTTTGACGGAGCATTGTCGAATTTAACGCTGAAGTCCGTTGGTCCTGGTTCGACCGCCATGAGTTCAATGCCTCCGTCACCATTAATATCTGCGGTAATTCCCGCGTAATTGGCGTTAATCAAGTCAACAAGGTCCTGCAAAGTCGACGTTCCGTCGATTGCAATAGACGCGCTTACTGGGCTGTCGTCGGTATCCAACCCGCTTAACCGAATTTCGTCCGATCCTCCAAACGTGCCGCTGCTTGTAATGATGTCACTGAGCAATGTGGCGCCTGTGGCCGGTACTTGACCTGAAGGACCGTCAACTTGAAATGGCGCCGAGAATCGAATTTCCTCTTGCAGGCCCGTTGTGTCTGCGTCAAGGTTTCCGGCAAGCGCGACGGTTTGGGTCTCTTCTCCGGGAATCGCGGAACCTAGCGGTATGTGAATACTGGAGTCGCCGGCGATCTGGAATCCGAATTGGTCAGGTCCAAACTCGCCAACACCAGCAACGCGTTGAACTCGCATTCCGCCAGGTGCAACAAGAATGTCGTTGGCGTCCAACGAGAATAGACCGGCTCGCGTTAGAAACGTCTCGATGCCGTTGTCGACGACAAAGAATCCACCGCCCGAGATTGCGACGTCAAATTGCTCGCCGGTACTCGTCAGTCCACCTTGTGCAAATTTTCGGTCGGTCATGGCGAGCTGAACACCGCCACCGATTTCATTCGGATTTACGCCGCCAGAATCGCCATCGCCACCACTCGTCGCTGGGTTAATGACTTCGTAGAACAGGTCCGAAAACAGTACGCGTTGAGCCTTGAAACCGACGGTGTTCGCGTTCGCGATATTGTGGCCAACGATGTCCAACAGTCGCTGATGTGCAAGCAATCCAGAAACGCCGGTGAGTAACGAATTAGGCATGAGATTTGACTCCGAATGTGGTTGAGGCCGTGACTACGCGACTGATGGCGATGTTCGAACGTCCGCCGTCGAATCGTCTGCGTTTCGAGTAGATGATTTTGTGGTGGTAATTGTTTCGCTTTGTGAGGCAGGCTGACTGATATCGGATGTTTCGCTTGTTGATACCGTGCGTCCGATTGCAGTGACATCTTCAGATTTGACGATTTCAGTTCCGATGACAAACCGCAGTCCGTCCGAACTAATTTGCACCGAGTCGACAACGCCTTGACTCGGTTGGTGAAGAGAATTGACAAAGTTGACTTCTTTCCCAATCAGCCCGGCCGCTTGCGACATTTGCTGCATTTCCAGCGTTTCGCGTTGCAGGGCCAATTGTGATTCGAAGTTTGCATTAAGTTTTTCCACGCCTTCCAATGTGGAGAACTGCGCGAGCTGTGCCAAAAAGTTCTCTTGCTTTACGGGCTCAAGTGGATCTTGATTCCTCAGCTGCGCGACCAACAAGTTCAAGAACTCGTCTCGCGATTCAGAGGCGACTGTGCTTGATATTTGCATTCAAGTTTTCCTTTAAGCGATCAGGTCAATCCTGCTGTTGGATATCGTTGGCCGGGCAATTCTTGCCGTTGCCGCCGAAATGCTGGTTGGTGTGTCTCGTGCGATTCTGGAATGAGTCGATTCAAACGGAGACGCGTTTTCTCGCGACGTCCGACCTCCACCAGAATCAAACGAAAAGTTGTCGACCGATACGCCGGATTCGGCCAGCGACTTCTGCAGCGACGACAGGTTCTCTTGCAGCAAGTGATTCGTAGAATCGATTTCAGAGACGATCGACGCAGTAATTCTTGAATCGGTGGCACGCAGTTCAACCCACACTCTTCCGAGCTCAGGTGGATCGAGCTGGACTTCGACACGAGTCTCATTGCGTGAAACTGTTTCCAGAATCGCGGATGCAACCATTCCGGTGGACGCGGTTGCTGCCAGACTGCCTTGCGTCTGAGTCGCTACGACTTGCTGCACTTGTGCTGAATTGGAATTCGCGATCGGAGGATTCGCATCAGTCACCAAAACCTGCGACAGTGGTTGTTCGGGACTGGCTGTCGCCGGCGCAGGTTTTGAAACAGCATTTGAATTTTCGGAGGATGGGATTTCTATTTGGCGTTCGGTTCCACCAAACAGATCGTCGCCGTCAGCGTAAACAGGTGTTTGTTCTTTCGAAGCCGGGTTCGGTTGCAGGTCGACTTCGAGTTGCTCTTGATCGACAGGGTTGTTGTCTACTTCCGGAGTTAGCGATGGCGTAGTCGTTTGCAGCGGCTGCGCTGCCAGATTTGCTTGATGAGCAGATGAATTCTGCTTTCCGATCTTCATGTCAATCTGAGGCGCCACTGGCGATTTCAGTCCCGCAAGCTTGTCTGATTGCAATTGTGAGTTGAGTTGGAGTTCTGGCTCGGCAGTCGCCACAATGTTTTGGTTTT
>JAGQPC010000194.1 GCA_020426925.1 Planctomycetales bacterium
GCGGACGCACCCGCTTGAACATCGGCCCACCGTCCACTTGTGCATCCGAAACCACTAAGGAATTGACGTTTACCGTTCGCCCTTTATTGGCCGGATTGTCGGGATCCTGCGCATTTCCTAACGCACTGCGAATGACTTTTTCTAACATTCGAGCACCACGTTGCGGCTGGTACTTCAAAATCTCCAGAGCTTCATCGGCAAACTTGCCGCGAACCATGTCTGCGATTGGCCGCACTTTCGTTGCACTGATCCGTGCAAATCGATAACTAGCATTGTAAGCCATTGGTAAAACCTCGTACGCCGATCCAAACTCAGACGCTATCGTTTGCCCTTGCCACCGTGACCGCGGAACGTACGCGTTGGAGCAAACTCACCGAGTTTGTGTCCGACCATATCTTCCGTTACCGCAACCTTCATGTGCTGGCGCCCGTTGTGGACCATAAACGTCACACCGACAAATTCGGGAACAATCGTGCACGCACGCGCCCACGTCTTGATTGGCTCTGACGCACCCGACTCTTGTTGCTTTTGCACCTTTATGTAGAGCTTAGGGTCTACAAAGGGGCCTTTCTTAAGCGACCTGCTCATCAACTATCCCCGATTAACTCAATTTCAATTGACCGTAACGCTTGGACCGCCGCCGCCGCACGATCGAAGCATTAGACGGCTTTCGACGCTTTCGTGTAGAACCGCCCTTGGCAGGAACACCAGTTGGACTAACAGGATGACGACCACCCTTCGTTCGCCCTTCACCACCACCATGTGGATGGTCAATCGGATTCATTGCGGTCCCTCGCACATGAGGCCGACGACCGAGCCATCGGGCACGTCCGGCTTTTCCAAGCCGAATGTTCATGTGCTCTGAGTTTCCCACCTTACCAATGGTTGCTCGACACTGCGAGGGGACACGACGAATCTCACCACTAGGCAACGACAACTGCGCCCAGCCCGATTCACGAGCCATCAACGTGGCGCCCGAACCAGCACTTCGGCACAGAACTGCACCTTGACCTGGAAGCAACTCAACATTGTGAACGACAGTCCCAACCGGCACGCTCTTGAGCGGCATTGCATTGCCGACCGATGGCGCCGCACGTTCCCCACTTTCGATTATCGCACCAACAGTCAAACCATCGGGAGCAATGATATACCGCTTTTCGCCGTCAACGTAATTCAGCAACGCGATTCGAGCACTTCGATTAGGATCGTATTGGATCGATGCCACTTTGGCTGGGACCCCATCCTTTTTACGATGGAAGTCGATCAATCGATACTGCCGTTTATGCCCACCACCGCGATGGCGCGCTGTTATCTTACCCTGATTGTTTCGACCGCCAGTCTTGCAAATCGGCCGCAACAATGATTTCTCGGGCTTTGCGCCCTTCGTCAAGTCGGCAAAGTCACTGACTGTCGCGTTCCGTCTACCTGGCGTCGTCGGTTTGTACCTACGAATACCCATTTTTTTAAATCACCCTAATACACCAGGATTAAAAGAACTCGATGCGATCATCCGCAGCCAATGTAACGATCGCCTTTTTCCAGGACTTCGTTACACCGTGACGGAACCGATATCGACGAGACTTTCCACGACGATTTTGCGTTCGGACCTTCACTACTTTGACATTGAACAATGATTCAATGGCGTTGCGTACGTCGACCTTGTCGGCGAGCATACTGATTTCGAACGAATACTGATTGTCACGAGTCGAACGATGAACACCCTTCTCCGTCACCAGTGGTCGCAACACAACCTGGTGAGGAGCAAG
Source organism: Planctomycetales bacterium (assembly GCA_020426925.1). Classification (GTDB taxonomy): domain Bacteria; phylum Planctomycetota; class Planctomycetia; order Pirellulales; family Pirellulaceae; genus JAGQPC01. Next base: position 1,767 of record JAGQPC010000194.1, read on the forward strand.
CGTCATTCTCGTTTTCGGCACTCGTTTAGGCACCACAACCGACATCAAACCACCTCCAGCTAACTGGTCGCACGCGACTTAATTGCATCCAGCGCTTGCTTTGTGACCAGAATCCGACGAGGCGACAGCACACTCAACGCATTCAGATCAGACACTGGAGAGATCGAAACCCCGTCGATATTACGGGCACTCTTATACACATTTACGTCACGCTCTTCCGTGGCAACCAAGGTCGACACACCTGCGAGCCCCAGCAACCCCAACACTCCAGCCATCTCTTTTGTGGCGGGCTTATCAAATCCAAGCTCGTCAATAACAACAACTTCGTCATCACGAATCTTTGAAGCAATCGCCATTCGAGTTGCGAGCCTCAGCGCCTTCTTGGGCAGCCGATAGCTGTAGTCGCGCGACTTCAAAGCGAAGATATGGCCACCACCTCGCCGAACACCGCTCCTCCGAGAACCGGCTCGAGCATTCCCAGTCCCCTTTTGGCGATACATCTTCT
>JAGQPC010000195.1 GCA_020426925.1 Planctomycetales bacterium
CCGTTTCGGTCTGCCACCACGTATCGACGATGGGACAACGTTCGCCGCCAATCGTCCGGTGATACCACATCCACGCCTCGGGATTGATGGGCTCACCCACGCTCCCCAGCAGTCGCAGAGAAGAGAGGTCGTATTTCTGGGGCCACTGATCGCCCCACTTGATGAACGCGCGGATCGCAGTCGGCGCCGTATAGAGAATAGTCACTTTGTGGCGTTCAACCAAATCCCAGAAGCGATTTTCTGCCGGATGGTTCGGAGCACCTTCGTAAACCAGCGCGGTTGCGCCTGCTGAAAGAGGACCGTAGACGATGTAGCTGTGCCCTGTGATCCAGCCGCAGTCTGCGGTACACCAATAGATGTCGTCGTCGCGATGATCAAAGACCCATTCGAACGTTTTCCTCGCGTACAAGTTGTAGCCGGCTGTCGTGTGGCGAATGCCTTTCGGTTTTCCGGTGGAGCCGCTTGTGTACAAAATGAAAAGCGTGTTTTCGCTATCGAGCGGTTCGGCAGGACAGTCGTCCGATGCCTCTTCCATCAGGTCGTGCCACCAGTGGTCTCGTCCTTCTTTCATGTTTACGTCGCTGCCAATTCGACGAAGCACGACGCACTTTTCGACCGACGGCGATTTTTCCAACGCTTCGTCAACGGTCGATTTCAGCGGTAGTTCTTTTCCGCGACGCCAGCCAGCGTCAGCCGTAACCTGGACTTTTGCACTCGCGTCTTTATTGCGATCGGCGATCGCTTCTGCAGAGAATCCGGCAAAAATCACCGAATGAGCGGCGCCGATTCGAGCACAAGCCAACATGGCGACAATCAATTCTGGGACCATCGGCATGTAAATCGACACGACGTCTCCCTGGCCGACACCAAGGCTCTTCAGCGCGTTAGCGAACTTGCAGACTTCCGCGTGCAGTTCTTTGTAGGTCAACGTGCGTTGATCGCCTGGTTCTCCTTCCCAAATGATGGCAGTTTTGTCGCCTCGACCTGCTGCGATGTGTGCATCCAAGCAGTTGTATGACGCATTCGTTTGGCCACCGACAAACCACTTTGCAAATGGCGATTCCCATTCCAGCACGGTGTCGTAGGGCTTGAACCAATGAAGATCCGATTTGGCCAATTCGTCCCAAAACGTAACGGGATCTGCCTTCGCTCGATTCCAGATTTCTTCATACTTTTCCATCGAACCGATGACGGACTTCGAAGCGAAATCGGCGGAAGGTGGAAAAAGACGGTCTTCATGCATTACCGAGTCGATACCGGTATTTGGCTGGTTCATTTTGGGTCCTTCGTGGGATCGAGTTTTCGAAGTCGCGAATCTAAACTAAACTCGCAATCCGAGATTTTAAGAGCGTTTTGCCGACGACGAAAGTGATCGACGAGAGAAATCAGGTAAGGACCAGTCGGATGCAATGGAAAACTGCTGCTCTATGGCTTGCGATGTGCATTTCGACTGCTGTGTTGGCCGACGAGGCGACTGAAGACGCGAATTCGTTGAATGCGGAACTCGACATGAAGCTCGGGAAATCGCCGGACGCCGTCCGATTCGCCACGTACAACGTTTCACTGAATCGCAGGAACTCGGGAGACTTAGCACGAGACCTCAATGATCCAAGTAACCTACAGGCTCGGCGCATCGCGGAGATACTTCAAATCGTTCGGCCCGATGTTGTGTTGCTCAACGAATTTGATTTCGACTCACAGCAGACAGCTGCAAAACGATTCGTAACGAATTTCCTGCAAGTCGCGCAAAACGGACATGAGCCACTGAACTACGCCGAAGTTTACGCAGCTCCCGTTAACACTGGCGTCGATTCTGAGTTTGATCTCGACAACAACGGAAAACTCGGTGAAGCGGCAGATGCGTTCGGCTTCGGCTACTACCCAGGGCAATACGGCATGCTCGTTTTGTCACGGTACCCGATTGACCGAGATGCAATCAGGACGATGCGGAAGTTTCTGTGGAAGGACATGCCGAACGCGAAGTTGCCAACGTCGCCAGACGACGGAGCTGCATACTACTCGCAAGATGAAATCGACGCTTTCCGCTTGTCGTCCAAGAGCCACTGGGATGTGCCGATCATTATTCGCAAAACGACTGTTCATTTGCTGGCCGCCCATCCAACGCCGCCAGTATTCGACGGTCCCGAAGACCGCAACGGAACTCGCAACCACGATGAAATTCGTTTACTCGCCGACTACGTTTCGCCCGATCGTAGCAGCTACATCTACGATGATAATGGAAAGCAAGGTGGCCTAAGGAAAGACGCGTTGTTTGTGATTGCGGGCGATTTGAACGCCGATCCATTCGGCGGCGACAGCACCGACTCGGCGATTCGGCAATTGACCGAACATCCGCTCATCAATAATTCGGTCGTGCCGGAGAGTGCCGGAGGAACCGAGCAGTCCAAAAAACAGGGCGGTGTAAACCTGCGGCACAAAGGAGATCCCAAACACGATACGGCCGATTTTTCAGATCGCGGACGAGGCACTGGAAATTTGAGAATCGACTACGTTTTGCCACCGAAGAACCTGCACATCGTTAACGCTGGCGTCTTTTGGCCGACTGAAAGTGACGAGCGGTTTGAGCTGATTAAGGCTTCTGACCATCGCCTGGTTTGGATCGATGTGAAGGTCAAGTGATCGTGCATTCTTTCAGCGGCCGATTTGGATGCTGAAGAGTTCTTTCGAATCTCGCACGTAGAGTCGATCTTTGCTGACTGCGGGTAAGGCTCGCACTACATTTTCCGAAAAGCGGACACGAGCTTGCTCGGCGTACTTTGTAGGCGTCGCGTTCACCAAAACGAGTTCGCCACCTGCCGTGACAGCAATAATCGTTTGCTCGGCAAGCAACAAGTTGGCAACACCGAACCCCTCCATTCGCCACATTACTCTTCCGTTGTCTGCGTCAATGCATCGTAGTTCCGAAACTCCCATGTCTTCGCGACCGTGGATGCCATAGAAGTGAGAACGGGAAAACACAGGCGTACTGTACTGGCTAGAGAGGCTATCGTCGTTTTCCCAGAGTTTTCTAAAAACATTGGGG
>JAGQPC010000196.1 GCA_020426925.1 Planctomycetales bacterium
TCGAACGTAAATGTCGACGTCGAGCCATCGGGAAAACTCGCCCAAGTCGCAGTCAGCGGACCTGCTTCTGAAGTTGAATCAGGTGCAAGTCCCGCCGTGTTTGCCCACGAGCCACCGACGTACGTGAGGCCAGCAGGAACAATGTCTGAAAGCGTAACTTCGTGAGCGTCCGTGCTGTTGGTGCTGTGTGCAATTGTTACGGTGAACGTAACCGTGTCCCCGATGTGTAAGTCTTCCGGCGACGCGGCGTTCGTGACAACTAAATCTGGTTCGATGACAGAAACGGTCGGTGCACTCGCTGCGGGTGCGGAGCCTCCTGTCCACGCGAGCACGGCCGAGTTGGCGACATCGGTTCCGGACTCGTTGGCTGCCAAATTCAGCACTACGACTCGATACTGAATCGTGATGGTTTCGGTCGTAGCGTTATCAATGTCGCTGTTGTCAATATCACCAAAATCAAAATCGATTGTGCCGCCGCTGTTCGTGATCGTCGTATTCGTCGGCGCAGTCCCCGTGTCGATCGTGTTGGCGACAACCAGCGTGCCCGTGTCGACACTCACTACATCGACGAACGCAAGTCCGCTATCAAGCGTGTCGGTGATCACGGCGCTAGGAACCGTGCCCTCAAGAACTTCAATGACCAATTCGTAGGTTATCAACTCGCCAACGACGGCTTCCGTGTCTGAATTCGCGGTGTTATTAATGCTCGTGTCGACGATCGTCTTTGTCATCACTGGCATGGCGATGTCAACAGCCGCAGTTGCTGTTCGATCTGACGGAGCGGTGTGGTCAGATCCGCCTTCTTGCCCTGCGTAATTGAAAAGCGTCGCGGTGTTTTCGATCGACAAGCCCGCTTCCACTGCGCCGTCCACTTCCAAATCGAACGTGATGATCGCGATGTTTTGGCCGTCCGTTGGATCGAATTCGTCGAGCGCCCCGCCATCGACAGCTGGCGGGCCCGATTCCGCGGTCGCGCCTGGATCTGTCAATTCGATGCCACCGACCGGATCGAACAATCCAGTGCCGATCGTTGTAAACGGAATTGCAGCGCCGGTGCCGTCAAACACTTCCAAGTTTAATCCTGGTCCGGCCGCCGGGATCACAAACCCGAATGGCAAGTCGTCGCGGAGTTGAATGTCAAAAGCGCCTGCGGAACTTGTCCCAGTGTTTTCAATCACAATGGCGAATTTCACGAGATCTGCGGCGTCAACGAGATCCAGAGCAGCGTCAAACGTCGTGTCCAAGTTTGTCGAGTTGATCGTGCCTCCACTGAAACTTGTGGCAGACACGATTCCAGGATCTTCGAACGTGATTCCGGTCGGCGCAATGGTTCCAGAAAAAACGGCGTTGGGGTTGTTTGTCGAAACGAATCCCTTGCGAATTTGCAGGTCCGGTTCGGTCAGCGTTAGTTGCGTGATTTCCGAAACAACGTTGGTACCCGCGTTCGTGGTGCCGTGTGTCGTCGTGGCCATGTTTGTGAGAAAAACGCCATCGGCCGTCGGCTCGCTCGAAATCGTGACCGACAGCAGAACGTCGATCACCGTTTCGCTTTCAGGCGGAGGGTTGTCGAAGGAACCGAAGTCAAAGTCTACCGTGTTTTCGATTGCATCGGTTGAAATCGTTGGCGTGACGGACGGTGCGGCGGTAATTGGAATCCGCGAAAATGTGTGGTCGGGGCCAAACTTCGCAGACTCGGCCGCCGGAGCAGCAGCGTCGATCGTTGCGTCGAATGTTGTGCTGAATACAGAAGCATCGAACACGGGAGATTGCAAGAAGTCAGTAATTAAAAAGTCTTCGACATCGCCGGTCGGAAGGACGTATCTCAAGCGATACGTGACAACGTCGCCAGGACGCACTTCAACTGAATTCGAGTACGAAGGCCCGAACGCCAAGCCGGTGTCAGGGTCGATCTTCGCATCGTCTGTTCCTAGCACTCCGTTTACGGCGTAGGTCGTTTTGAGCAAGCTTCCCGTTTGAATGTCCAACGTTGCCGAGGACGTGTCCGATTCTGAATCGAGGATCGTTGTGATCGATGAGTTCGAACGAATCGTGCCACTCACCGTGGCTGTGTTATCGAGCGTGTCGCCTTCATTGACGGTGCTGTCTCCGGACGGAAATGTATCGGAGAACTGTTGCTGAATGATCGCTTGATACGTGATTGTGCCAGTGGCCGCAGCGGCGTCGGGCGTGATGGCTCGACCACCCTGCAGAATTCCGTCGGCAGCTCCGGCGTCGATGATCGCTTGCGATATGTCGAAGACGAGTCGAGTGCTTCCGTCGGTCGCCGGGTTTGCGTCGTTTCCGATTTGAGTTTCGTCAACGTGCAGATCGGTCGTTCCGCCAATCGTGCTTGGCGTGAAGCTGCCGGTGACATTTCCATCTCGATCGGTCACATCGAAGGTAAATGGGCCAGTGAACGGACCGCCGGGTGATCCATCAAGTCGCAGACCATCCGACAAAATGTCCTCGATAACGATATCGCCAAACGTGAAGAAATCGGATATTTGGAACCTCAATGTGTACTCGACAACGTCGCCCTGCGAAGGGCCAGCGACGCCCGCGTCGGTAACGATGCTGGCTGATTTCTGGATGGCGATCGATCTTGCTTCCAAATCAAAGTTGTCGTCACCTGCGTCAACGATGCTAATTGCTACGGCGGCATCGCTTGGATCGGTAGGCGTCCAATCGCCGGTCGCCTGCGCATCGTTTGTGCTGATCAGGTCGTCGCCCGTTGTTGGATCGAGCACATCATTCGACCCAGCGTCAACGTCGGGTACGAAGAATTCAAGCATGATGTTCGCGTCATCGTCCGATGTCGTGCCTGTTATCGATGCGAAGTGCGCGACCAAGTCGTTGCTCGGCGAGACGTCTGCCGACCCGACGGTTGGTGTTTCTTCAATTGTCGCGGTAGGAGTGCTCGAAACGACGCTGAAAAACGCGAGGTTGTCTGGAAGAAGGTCGATCAGCCGCAGATCGCTAATCGTTTGCCCATCGGCAATGTCGGCTCGAATTCGATACTGCTGTGGGTAATTTGGGCCAGTCGCCGTTTCGCTTTCCGATCCCAAGTACTCTTTGAACAACCGAATCAAAGTTGGGTTTGTTGTCGTCGACGCTGTCGCTCCCACAATTGAACTGTCGATCGTTGGATTGTCCAACGCGTCGTGGCCCAAACGAAATCCACCTTGCGCGGCAACGCTTAGCGGAACGCCGACGTCGGCTTGGTCGCTGAGCGATGTTGTGATTTCGACGTCCAGCGGAGTTTGTGTGTCGGTGAAACTTCCAAATGGGAGTTCAATTACATAAAGCGTGTCACCCTCTTCGAAACCCGCGGGCGCTGTCGCGGTTAGTGGGTCGCCTGCATTGTCGACTGCGATAGGATGTTCGTACGAACCGCCAGCTCCAATGGTGACTTCAATCGGAATCAGGCTCGCGCCCAAAACCGATGCACTCACGCTGCCGAAACCATCGAAGTCAGTCGGTTCACTCCCGCCTGGAGCAACTCCGTCTGCGCCGGTTGTATCCAAGAACAGGTCGACATAGGGAGCAAATCCAACGGTCGCCCCGATGGTCGCTTGGTTGTCAAATTGGACCGAGAAGTTGACTGTCTCACCGATCATTTGCTGCGGTTCGATGTCAATCGAAACGACCGGAACGGCGTCCAGCATGACTCGGCGTTCGAGCGATTCGATGCACTTATTCGCGAGACGACTTGCTCGCAGCTGCTTTTTCGTGTTCTTGTTTGTGCGGTACATGGCTTCCTCAAACCATCAGAAGGAATTCAGACGAGCGGTTGACGCAGCGTGTTAGGTGAACGAGACGAGTTTGATCTGGACGACTTAGTAGCGATACTCGAAGCCGAGATTGATTCCTTGAGCCCAAAAGTCTTGTTTGACTTCTGATCGTCCGGGGCGGTTTGGGCCAGTACTGTTTGGGATTGCAGGCGGCAGTAAATCTGGGTTCACCGCCGTGTCGATTTGGTTGCCGGCTCGCATGACGTTGGGCCAAATCAAGAACGTGTACCCGACGTTCAGTGCGAAGTTTTGGCGTAGCCGCAGACCGGCGTTCACACCGCAATCGGCCAACGCCGTAAACGCGGATTCAGAAAGACGCCCCATGTTTGTGGTCAACGCGAGGAGGCCGCCGTCATGATTGATCGGAGCGAAAGCGTTCGACGTAATTCGCGTTGATCCGTCAATTGCAACGCGTGATTCGGTCACACCCAACGCGACATTTGCGAATGCGTTAAGGTTGAAATTGTTCTTTCTTTTTTCGTACCGCAAGCCTAGATTGGCTCCGTGGAAAAGATTCCTGGTCGAAAACTCGTCAGTCGTCAGAATTCCGGCTCCGGCGCCGAACAGAGGTGACTCCAAGTCTTCGCGAATTCGAATTAGGTCCGACAGATTTGCGTTGCGATAACCGGCAAGGAAATCGAGCCGTTCGTATCCGTACTCGCACGTTTCGCACGCACGCAAGAGTCGGCGGAAGTTTGCGCCAAATCCCCATAAGCCATCGGACCGCACTTCAGCGTTAATCGTTCCGCTGGCCGCGCCCGTAAATCCAACCAGCTCCGCAACCTGCTGATTCGTGTTTGCGTCGAGGAACGGTCGAGCAACGATCGGATTCCCACTTGTTGTGTTGGAGTAAAAAACGCTTTGTCGCTCGAGCATCAAGAAATCGAACTCAAGCCCTCGCGACTGATCGCACTCGGTCCAAAGTCCAGTGCGAATTCGAACTCCCGAACGAACTTCGTCCGCAAGTGATCCTCCAAGCAGAACTCGAGTATTGGCGAAACCGAGCACACCTGCCTCTTCGCGAGGCGTTCCGTTCGGGCTGGTGGTAACCAACGCAGGAGTCTCTGCGGCCCGAGCCCACCACAGAAGATAGTCAGCTTGCACCCACAATTGTTCGGTCGGTTGGTAGAAAACCGCTTCGCTGCATTCGACAAACTCTTGGGACGCATTCGAGCTATGGACGTTCAGTAGCCAGATCGCTGCAAGCAGAGTGAGAATAAAAGGGTTGGTGGACAAAGACCACTTGGGTTTTGCGTCAGATCGCAATTCTCGTAATTGCACTGGCATAGCCAGTCGCACCCATGCGTGCGCTACTGCTTGGCGGAGCATAGCCAGTGGCACACACACATTGGCGAGGGCAGTGAAATTGACATGTCTGGTAACGTAGTTTTGAAGCTCGCGTAGAGACATCGATGTATCCGTTGCGATGGCGTTGAGCGGTGAATTTGCGTTTCTTCGTGTGAGCACTCAAAGCACGGTGTGCTCACGGTTTGACGAATTCCACATCGACCCCTCACATCCCTCAGAATCAGTATTCGCGGAAAAACCCTCAGGGTCTTCGCTGTTTTCCTATTTTGAGCGGGGCTAGCACACGAACCGTGTCTGTGTCGCTACAACCCCTAAAGTCGCGTCTGTTCCGGAACCGATGGAAGTCCGGACGGCGCTGCGCAGTTTGTGATTTGCCTTTTGCGCGCCAGCAGTGGATACGCGATGCCGTGTTTCGATGTTGGCGTTCGAGTCACACGCATTCGCATCAAGCAATGAATGAACTCTGAACCGACGCCGGTCCGGAGTCTGGAAAACCATCGCAGGTGACGGCCATGGCACAAAACAGCGGCTCGACACGAAACGCATTTTCGAGCTTTTTGTACGGCGCTATCGTGTCTCTGCTTGCAGTGCTGGTTGTGCTGCTGCCGTTTGCGCCGAAAGGTCGGGAGACATTTGTCGTCGAGACGAAGTTGTCATGCGTGATCGAGAACTTAGACTCCAAGCAACGAGTCAACTCGTCAGACGTTTGGCAACAGATTGTGACACCACAAGTGATTGCTGCGGCAGCTGACAAAGCTGAGATCTTCGCGGCCAGCGTCACAGAAGATCGCCGACGCGGATACTTGGAATCGGTCGTCCACATGGAATCGGAGCAGGCCGACACATCGGAATCCTCGACCGCGGTAGTCACGATGCGCCATCCACAGAAGGCTCATGCCGTCGCGATGTTGACGACACTGGCGAATACGGTTGTCGCTGACACGCAGACCATTCAGTTGAATCAAACGTTGGCCGCAAACGAATTGCATTCGACGCGACCGATCGTGCATCGTTCTGGGGTGAATACAGCGTCGCTCGAATTGGCCGCTCCATCACAAGTGAATGCGGATCAGATCGAACAGGCTGATGTCGACGCAGAAGTGGCCGACTTGCGAAAAAAGCTTGAGATCACGAAGCGTCGGCATCGTGGTTTAGTTGACGTCGCTGGCGCAAACAGCGAGTTGGCTTTGGATATGGGATTCAGAGTAGAGCAGCTTGAGACGCAACTGCGCGAAATCGAATTCGCTCAATCGCCCGCCGCGGAAATGGCTCGGAGTTCTGCAGTAGAAATCGATCCGGCAAGTGAGTACTCGGCGGTGAATCCTGATTCGCAGTTTCGGTTTGTTGCGGGACCGACACCGCCTGAGACGCCCTCAACAACCTGGAAAGTTCGAGTTGAAGTCATCGGTGCGGCTCGGTTGGTTGAAACGCTGCCAGGAAATGTAACTCGGACTGGTTTCTTGGCGTGCCTGGGAATTTCGGTGCTGGTTGGATGTATCGTTGGGTTTGTTTGTTCCCGAAGCAGCGAAAGCCCGTTGGTTACTAGCGGCGCGGATGTTGCCAAGCTGATCATCAGCCCCGTCATCGGGTCCGTATTTCCAACTCGGAAGAAGGTCGGTGCAGCAGGGCAGCGTTTGGGAACGACCGGCAAGTTTCTGCTTGGCACGAGTGAAACCATCGTATTTGCATTCGTTGCATTCATAGTATTCTGTATGGCGACAGATCGATCGTCAGCTCACCGCTTTGCAACAAATCCTTTGGCCGAATACTCCGCATCTGTTCAGCGTCGCATGCCAGGCAATGCATCATCGAGCGAATCGGCCGACGAAGCGTGCAGAGCCGACAAGTCCGAATCTGTGTAGCGGCGCAGGTTCAAAAACAGTTCTACGAATTCCCCTTCGCTGTCACGTGGGACTTTGGTGTCTGCGACAGCATGCTTTCTTTGAGGTCTTTTTTGCGTCCCACTTCGCCCTCCCTCAGAAGGGTCAAAAACGAGCTTGCGAGTTTTTGGGGAGGGGCAAAACGCTTCACTTCGCCGTGCGATCGCTCTTTCCCCGAAGGTTCGTTCCTCACTTTCGACCCGCTCGCGCGAAGGTGAAGGGGTTTCGCTGGGCGTCTTAACGAAGGGTGAAGAAGGAACTGTGAAGTCGTTCGTCGGTTTCTGCGATAAACGCGTTGAAGCTTGCAGAGAACTATGCCGATTGTAACGGATAAGCTGGAGCCTTCTGCGTAACCATAGGCCGGCCAAGTGAGACCAGGAAGATTTCCTATGTACGAAACAACCTTTCAATTGTCTCGGCGCCCCTTCGTAGCAATTCCGTCAACCGACCTGTATTTCGCAGCTCACTCCATCGAAACTGCGCGCACGTCGATCGTTCGATTGATTGATCGGTATGAAGGTCCCGCGATGGTGATCGGTCCAGTTGGCACGGGCAAGTCGCTGCTTAGCAAGATGCTTGCGGAATACTACCGGAACCGGTGTCGCATCGCGCTGATTCCAAGCGGTCGAATTTGTACACGTCGCACTTTATTGCAGGTTGTGCTACACCAGCTTGGCCTCGCATATCAAAGCATGGAAGAGGGCGAACTGCGGCTTTCGCTGATTGATCATTTGACTTCGGCCGATTTTTGCCCAAACGGCACACTGCTGATGGTCGACGAGGCCGACGCGCTTCCAATGGCTCTGCTCGACGAGTTGCGCTCGATGACTAATCTGGTCGCGAATGGCCAGCCATGCATTCGACTCGTCTTGTTCGGCACGCCTCGACTGGAAGAAAAGTTCGCGCATCCTCGGCTTGAATCATTCAACCAACGCCTCGCTGGACGCTATTACCTAGAACCGTTCAACCAAAACGAAACTCTGGAATATGTTGTTTCGCAGTTTGAGGAATGCGGCGGCGATTCGACGCTAGCGTTTTCAAACGAGTCCCTTCAGGCAATCTATCGCGCAACAAACGGTGTGCCTCGGCTCGTTAACCAGCTCACGGATCATGCGCTGATTCTGGCGACTGCTGACGGACACACGTTCATCGACGAGAACATTGTGAATGCAGCCTGGGCCGATTTGCAGCAGTTGCCTCCACCGGCAAGCGTCTCGTTTGGTCCATCGATTGGCGTTGAAAACATCATCGAGTTTGGTGAGCTCGACGATCATACGTTAGCCAATACCAAAGCCACTGAAGCCGAGCGCGATTCGCCCGTCGCTCCGGTCGAAATCGAAGATCCGTTGGCGGTCATCGATGATGTGCAGCGCCACTTGGACGAACTCGACCTGGAAGACGAAGAACAGGACCAGGCATCTGACACCGATGATCAGGAACCTCGGCTTACGGTGTTTGCGGCCGACAATCCGTTCGACGACACATTCGAAGACGAAGAAGTTGTCGTGTCACGTATCGTCTCGGCTGACTCGGTTGCAAACCGAGAAGAGCGTACGGTGACGTGCGAGGACAGCGAAACTTTAGCCTCGAAATTGGACGAGTGGGAGAGCTTTGAACCGACCGAGCTCACCGCTACACTATCCGACGAATCGAGCACGCGTGACGACGAAGAAGGGGAAGCTTCAGCCAGTGAAGGTGAAGACTCTGGTTTCGTAGCGATCGACGACGTTGTGGACGAAGAGGATGAACGAAACGCAACGGTACCACTTGAATCGACGGACGATTCTGCGACCGATTCCTGGGATGAGTTGTTCGATCCCGCGAGTGATCCCGTGATTCCCGAAGGCTTCCACGAATTCATCGTCGGCTCTGAATCGGAATCGGACGAGTTTTCTAATTGGGATGGGCCGAGTACCTCGCTTCCAGAAGTTGTAGAAATCGGCAACGCATCCAAACATCACGAATTGTTGAAATCAGATGCGGATACTCCTAATAATTGGTCGCCTGGTGCTGAATCAATCATCGATGAAGCCGCGGAGGAGCAGGTTTCTGATGACAGCGAGAGGCAAGTAGAGACTGAGCCAACAGTTGATTTAGACGAGCCAGAACATGGTGAAACTGTCGAGGTGACGCGGTTATTCTGTGATGTCTCGCAACCTCCGCAGTTCGTGATCCCTGAACTTACTGAGGCGGATGGCGTCGTCGTTTCGATACCGGAGCATTCTCCTTACCGGCTGCCGGTCCAGCCTCCAGCGGAGGCGCCTGTTTCACAAGACGACGAAGTGGCTGATTCAGACGCGGATGTAGCCGAGGATCCTGAACCATCGATTTCGCCCACGGATCTCTCCGCAGATTTGGGTGCTGACTATGAGTTGCCGATTCATGACAGCGATTCATCGCATAGCAGTTTTGTGCAAGACGAGTTCGTACCTGTAGAACCGTTTGTTCCCGCTGACGAATCTGAGATGTCCGTGGAATGTGAGCCTGCAGAAGCCGCGGGAACCGTAGAACTAACGTTGCAGATCGAGACCAATCTAGACTCGGCCGACGAACTGGACGCGGATCAAGACGAACACCTGGAAAGTCAGGCTGAAACAATCATCCCCGACGTACCTCAGTTATCGTTCGGTTACGAAGATTCCTTCGCGTCAGACGCAGAGACGATTTCGGAACCGTCTCCCGATGAATCGCTTGGGTTCCACGAAACTGCGCCGCAAGACCGCCGTGACTCAGTTAACAGGATTGCCAGTCAGACGACCGAAACTGAACCGGTCATCGTGGAGAAAACACCGAAGCGATTTAATCGGCTGTTTAGCAAAATGCAGTCGTAACTGCGCACTGGTTTGAAAGGTATTCGACATGAGCCTGATTCTCGAAGCTCTGCGCAAGCTCGAAAAGCAACGTGCGTTTCCTCGCGTTGAGGAATCTAACATAGAGACGTCGGAATCTAGCTCTGAAGTCGATCGCATTGAGGCGGCTGATCCTGATCCGCGAACTGTGCCAGCGACCGCATTCGCGTCTGCCGAACAAAGCGACGAGCCGTCTGTTGATTTACCGGCCGAGCAAGAGGAGTTCGGAGAAGACTACAACATCCCGGCAACCGATCACGCAGCTGCGGAACCATCATTGGACACGTGGGCGAAGGACATTCTAAACCCGCTGACGACTGCAGGCACGACTGTCGAGTCACACTCAGAACATGCGAACGCTGCGGAGGCTGCCGACTCTCCATTGTTCGACAATTCAGATACCGCTGTACCAGATGAAGACTTGCTTGGTGAAGCCTCGATCGGTCCAGCTGACGTTGCACCCGCGATCCAAGACTCACTTCCAAAGGAATGGTTGAGTCCGGCTGTTGCTGCGGAGACGCCCACCGAGGACGAGTACGCGCCTGAGACGCCTGCGCCATTTTACGATCCTGTCGTGCAGTCGATCGACTTGGGGGAAGCCCACGAGTTTTACGATTCGGAATCAGACGATCAGCGCACTGCTTCGTACGAGCTCGGTGAAGTGACCAGCATCGATGAAAGCGAACACGACCACGACGCTCATGTGATCTATGACAATGAGCCCGCAAGCGAAGATCCGCTTGCATCGGCTCCGGGCTCGCATCAGTCCGAAGACCAGTCGTCAGACTTTGGCTCAGAGCACATTCCTTGGGCGACGCTGCCAAATGAGTATCTGGCTGATGAATTGCATGCGACGGGTCCGAGCGATTTGCCACTTGCGGAGGACGATGCCGCAGCGGGCGGCCAAAACTCAGTCTTTGATAGTCGCACGATCGATCAGATTGAACAGGAACTCAATCACTGCGACGATTTGGCTCAGGCGATCGTTGGCGGTTCGGATGACGGAATTCATAATGTGTTGGAGGCACATGTCGATTCTCCGATCGATGAAACAGAGGATACGCAGTATGCAGACCCTCACGCCTCAGAGCCCAGCAGCGAATTTGAGGCCGACGTCGAGTACGCGCAAGAAGACGCAGAGGAAACCGATACGGTTGCACCATCTGACTTCGAACGACAGATTCTAGAGCGATTGACAAACGCAGCGTATGAGAAACGTTTCACCGATGTCTACGGCAAGATTCTGGAACTCGTGGGCCGGGAGGAACATTTGAGCGTGGCTGTTGTCGCGCCTCATCAATCCGAAGCGGCGAGTCGTTTTGCAGCTCACTTGGCCGTCATTATTGCATCGAACCAAAGCAAACGCGTGCAGCTGGTCGACGCAAGCGAAGCTCACTACTTGTCGGAACAGTTCGGGCACGAAGGCAAGTCGGGCCTGCGAGGGGCCTGCGATGATGGTAGCTTTCGAGACCACAACGTTTCCACTTCGATTCCGACGCTCCAGTTCATGCCTGCTGGAATTGTCGAACCTGGCGAACTTGGCGACTTCATTGCCGGCAACTTAACCGGGTTTGAAACGACGTTCTGCGGCGCTATCCATTGCAGTGAAGTGACCGTTGTCGATGCCGGCAACGCTGGAGACATCGCCATCAAACCGATCGCGGCCATTTGCGACATCACGATTCTAATCGCAGATATCGGTACTACCGAAAAAGAACAGCTGTTATCGGCCGAACAGCTTCTTGTGCAAGTCGGCGCTCATAAGATCGCGTGCGTTGTTTCCGGAGAATTCGCCACGCGGACTTGATGCGGTCAATCCGTGTCTAGTCACATCGCCTCGCCTGCGGCAGCGCGTTACGCGAACTGATTCCAAATTCATGACGTTATGCTTCGTTTTTGCTTGTTCGCTCGTGGCCGAAGCACGCCAGCAGCGCCGGCAAAAAAAGTAGGTCTGCGACGAGAGCCGCTACGATGGCGACACCGGCAAGTCGAGCAAACGTTTGCACCGACGGAAGGTGGCTAATCGCCATCACAGAAAATCCGCTAAGCAGTGTGACGCTGGTAACCATCATCGCGACGCCCACAGTGTGCATTGTTCGAGCCAGCGAATCTTCAACACGCTTCCCGGCCGCGCGTTCGTGCTTGAACCGAGTCATAAAATGAATCGTGTCGTCGACCGCAATTCCCAGGCAAATGCTGAACGTCATGGCGCTGGCTAGTCGCAATGCGTCGCCACTCCATGCTAGTGTCGCTGCGGCAAACAGCAATGGAAACGCGTTCGGCACGACGCTGATCAGACCCAACGCAACCGACCTGAGTGCAATCGTCATCACGAGAAAAATGATTACGGATGCAAGAGCGAGGCTCTTGCCAAGGTCGTCCACAATCTGATGAACGTTCCTGGCAGCAACAACGGACGTGCCGGTCAGCTCAAGCGTGAAGTCAGGATACTTTTTGCTTAGTCGAGACAGTTCGCGATCGATGCGATCGAACTCAGGCATCAGCAAAGCGGCACCTGAATCCGGAACGTACGTTGTCACGACAGCCATCGATTCATCCAGTCGTACGAGCCGTTCGCGTACTTCCTTGGGCACCGCTCGCAGTCGTTTGAGATCTGACTCGCGAATGGAGTTATCGGGTGACATGCTGAGTAACAGATTGATGATCGAAAACGGCGAACGCACCGAATCGCTGTCGTCAAGAACCTTGTGCACGTCGTACATTACGCGAAGAACGTTCATGCCAATCGGTTTTTCGTCGGGCCACCTAACGACGACATAAGTCAGTAGTGTGCCGCCCATCCGTTCGTCACAGTGGTTCCAGACTTTTTTTGTGTCACTGGTTACCGGCAGCATCTCCATCCATTGGATATCTGGTCGGAGTTTGGTAGCGACGAAACCGAGGCCAACACAAGCAACAATCGCGGACGTCGATACGGACAGTCTTAATTGTGGCGAGGACATTACGTGAATGAATCGGAAAGCGAGCGAATTGCGAGTGACTTCGTTGCGGTGCTCGTTCGCCGACACCATGCCAGCCAACAACGGCACGACAGAAACGACTGCGAGAAACGAAAGTAGCGTTCCAATCGCACAGTCACGACCGAACTGATTGACGACCGTGACTTCGGCAATCATCAGCGAACCAAACCCGATCATCGTAGTCAGCGACGTTAACGCGCATGCGGGGCCGACGTGACTGAGAGTCTGTACAATGGAAGTAGGCAGATCGGCATTCTGTTTTCGCGAGCGGATATCAAGCACTAAGTGGACAGAATCGGTAAACCCAATCACGAACACCAATGTCGGCAGCGCCGTGCTCAAAGCATTCAGTTGAATACCGGACCAGCCGAAGAAACCCAAAGTCCATGTGACCCCGACTGCAGGACCTGCGACAGCGCATATCACGGCACTCAATCTCCGAAAGAGGATCAGCGCGATCAAGGCGGACAACAGACCGCTGATGACCAGCAATCGAGGCCCTTCCGCCCAGACCGATTCCAGCATTTCGATCCGAGCCATCTGGTGACCGGCTAATCGAAAACGCACCGACGATTCAGTGCTCGCTGCTGCAAGAATGTTTTGCAGTTGCTCAATTCGCGGACTCAAGTACGGAACGGAAAGAGATTCGCCCGCCATGCGAATAACGGCCACCATCGTGGTGCCATCGTCGGACATCAAGTGACCCTTTACGATGGGATGGCCAGCAACTTCCGTCGCGACTCGGGCAGCCGTGTCGGCGTCTACTTGCAGGCTTTTTGGAACCAAAGGTTCCAGCACCGTGCCTCGGCGGCGAAGATCAAAAACACTGAACACTGATTTGACGCCATCGACGGCCTTCGCTTCGTCCAAAGCCTGCCGAAACGCATTTAGGACTCGCGGTGACAACAGGTCGTCACCGTCAACGACGACCAACAGATCATTGTCATCAGGCCCGAACGCTCGATTCATCGCCTGTAATCGAGCGAATTCGGGACCGCCCCGTTCGATTACCTTGCCAGGTTCGTCTTCGAACCGAACCCATAGGAGTCCGATTCCCGCCAGAATCGTAGTCAATGCTACGATAGACGTTGCGAGCGTATTGTATTTGACCAGGAGCTGAGCGTACAAGTTCATAACGCTGAAGTGTACTTTTTTGCTTAGCGGCAACTAGACTGATATATATGAAATTCGAGTACGCGTCTGGCTCGATTTGTTTCATCAACGTCTTGTCAAGCACGGTGCGAAGCATGCCACGGAAATCCGACATCAGAGCGAAAAGCCGCCTAGACGGAATTCTCTCCAATGACTTGCAGTCGGTCCTGCGGTGGGCGTTCGTTGTGGTCTATCTCGTGATGGTTGGCACGACGATTGTCACAGCGATTCCATTTGTATTTCGATCCGCAATTGAATGGTCGCAGATGAACTCGGTGTTGTTGCTCGGCACGTTGACGATCTTGGTTGGCGTCTTCGTTCACGCTTGCCTAGCGGGATCGGTCCGTAACGCCGTTGCGTTTTTCTTAATCGCTAGTTCTCTGTCGCTTGTGGCCGAATACGCAGGAGTCCATTGGGGAATTCCATTTGGAAGCACGTACCATTATCACGAGGATATCGCTCCAAAGCTGTTTGATACCATCCCCGTGTTTATTCCGCTTGCGTGGATCGTCGTTGCTTATGGACCGGTCGTGCTGATGCGACGCTTGGGCCGGGATTCCAACAATCAGAAAAAACGCAACACGAAGATTATTTTGTGTTCGATCGGACTCGTTTCTGCGGACTTGTTCCTTGATCCACTGGCAACGTCTGTTCACGCATGGACTTGGCATGACGATGGATTTTACTTTGGCATCCCGCTTTTCAATTTTGTCGGTTGGTTCGTTGTTGGAATTTGCATCTACGCTCCGTACTTCCATTTCTGTGAAAGACAACCGAAGGCTACCGATTACCGTAAAGCGTTTTACGATGGATGCTATGTCGCGACGTCCTGCGGATTGATCGTCCTGGCAATGATCGCTGTTTGGCTTCGCTTGCGAAGCGTAATTCCGATCACTGCGACGATTCTGACGTTCCCGCCGATGTTTGCATGTTGGTTCATTCGGACCATTCCGGGCTCTGGATTGAGAAGCAGAATCCAGCGATCGCTTGCTGCGGTTCCGGAAATGTCAGGTCGGAACTCTAAGTAGAAGCGCGCTCAGACTTGAAAGTGCGTTTGGATTCCAGGTTTCTGTCGCGCCTACGTTTTGACCGAGTTGCTGACGTGATAGAATCCGAGCGTCGTTCTCGCTGTGATCATCCGAGGGAAGTT
>JAGQPC010000197.1 GCA_020426925.1 Planctomycetales bacterium
AACGGACACCCCAACTTGATCGTTGTTACTCGTGACGAATCGATCGACAATCCTGGCGACAACTCGCTGCGTCTTGGGAGTGTGATAAACACGCAACTTCGAATCACTCGCAGAAAGGACTCCAACCGGCTCGCGAAACCAATGATCCGTTCCCGTCTCACGCAGGCTCCAGTCGACAATGGCTTGCTCGGGGTGATCGACATTTTTCATGCGGTCAACATAAGATGAAATGTCGTACTCTCGCCAAACTTGGCCGGCCGAATTTGGCAGAGTACCGGTCCCGCCGGTGACTTCTGTATATCGAGTGTTTTTTGCTGGCCGAGTCCGGATGGGTGTAATATCGTGGTCTGGTCGCGGAACTGAATCGCGCGACGAGTCGCCTTGAGCGAAAGATCTGCTCGGCGACACAGCAGCGATCAGACTCACTGAGATTAGCGTAGCGACGGGTAAGTATCGGAAAACCGACTGCATCAAATTCTCCGCATTAGTTCAACTGAGCACGAGTTTCCAGCGAGAAAAACTGGCGGAGTATAGAAGCGGCATAGCGAGCGATCAAGCCAATTCACGCTAGCAGTTCTGACATGTACAGCTTGACGCTACTCTACTCTCCCTCTGAGAGTCGCCGTGCAGCGGCGGAAAGGGCAAACGTCGAAAACGCTTTCCAAAGATCCCTGAAACTTGCTGATGCTCCAGCACCGACGCTATCATGGTGGCAGTCGATTTCTCTTCGGCCACATGCATCATACAACACTCTCGCCAATACGGAGAACGTGACATGCGACAGTTTGAAGTTCTCGCGGTCATCATCATTGCAATATCGTCCGTTTCGGCAGACGACCGGAATGCATCAGCGGTTTTTGCAGAGCGAATCATGCCGATTTTCAATTCGCCCGATCCGTCAAGCTGCGTGCAGTGCCATCTGTCCTCAGTCGACCTAAAGGACTACATTCGGCCATCCAGCCGAGACACCTTTCTGTCGCTACGAGATCAAGAACTCATCGACGTAAAGCGGCCTCGAGAATCGAAGATCTTGCACCTGATTGCGATGGGCGAATCTGATCCTGATTCGCTGGCGAAACGCATTCACGAGCAAAATCGAAAAGCCGAATACGAAGCGTTTGCCACTTGGATCGAATCATGCTGCAAAGACACTGATTTGGTGAATGCACCGACCCAGAATGATGCAGCTTCAGTCGGCCCTGCGAAACCTCTGGAAGTTGTGCGGCACGCTCGCAAGGATCGAGTGCTCGATTCATTCGTGCGGAACATTTGGTCGCAACGCATGCGTTGTTTCCCGTGTCATACTCCAGGCGAGTTAGATCCCGACAACCCAATGCACGCGAAGCCCATCGAGCGACACAAAGAATTTGTCGCTCAACATGGCGCGAAGATGAACATCTTCAAAGAGACGCCGGAAAAGACTTTGCGTTCGCTCGCCGCCAGCAGTCGCACGCACCGAAAAGACCGACTGCCGCTGATCAACCTTGAAAATCCACTCCAAAGCCTGCTCATCCTAAAGCCAACATCGAAACTGCCAGCCAAAGGCGACGATGGGAAAATCGGCAAGCCTTCGTCACAAATTCCCGTCTCGCACATGGGTGGAATCAAAATGCATAAGGACGACCACTCGTACAAAGCGTTCGCAGCGTGGCTTCAAGATTATGCCAAGTCGACATCAGGCGAGTACAAAAATGGCGAATCGTTGCCAAAGGACAATTGGTATCCAACTCAGCACGTCGTCCGGATCAAGGGGCTCACCGATTGGCCAAACCTCGCAACGGTGCAGATCTTTGTCCATCGCTGGGATACCGAAACAGAATCGTGGTCCAAAGAACCGGTCGCGTTTACGCAGAGCAAAGTAACGCCTCGCAAGATCGTGAACGGAGTCTTGTTCGTGCTCGCGCAAGACGACAGCCGAAAAGAACTTGAATCGACTGGCGAAACACTACTTCCCGGTAAGGTCCAGCTGAGACTTCACTTGGACCACGAAGATGCACTTAGCAGCGACCCAACTTTGTTCCTCAATGCAAATCCACCGGATGCGACAGCGATCATCGAAGCTGAATTCAATCAAGGCTTCAAAAACGCGGATATCGTAGAAGCGGACCAGGTCGTCCACCACGAATGACATTCGCGAGGCCAGGCGATCTACACAAATCCCTAAAACGGAATATCGTCTTCATCAAACGATGCCTCAGCGAATTGGTCGTTCGCGTCAGCAGCGCTGGCCGAATCGCCGCCACCGACGGCTTTGTAGCTGAGTGCTTCGGCGTTCAGGAAATACTTGACTTCGCTGCTGGGATCTTTCTGCCATTTGCGACCGTTGAGCCGATACGTTACTTCGATTTCATCGCCGACATTGAGTCCATCGGCGGTATCGCAACGGTCTTGAGTAAATTCGACTGGAACATAGTTCGTAAAACGACCGTTATCTTGCTCCAAAACAACCAGCCGCTTCCGAAATCCCTTGGCACCGTAGGTCTTCGTTTCCTCTACCACGTGGACAACTCCACGAACCGTTGGATCACTCATTTCTTATTCCAGTTATCGCTCACAAACACAATTGAACCCAGGCCACTATGTCCAAGTCCCTCATCGTATCCGTTTTGCAGCGTCAGTTAAACCGCCTACAACGACGATCAATTTCGCTGAAACGTATAGATCTTTCCATCGTTTGTCGGCACGATCAATTCCAAGGTTCCGTCGCCATCGAGATCGGCTTGAGTGACGCCGGTCGCGTCTCCTGGAACAACGATTCCACTTTCGTGCGGCGGGAGGGAGTGGAACGTGCAATCTCCGTTGCCGAGCAGAATCTGGCTGATTCCTCCGTCGGCTCGGCCAGTTTCTGGTTGAGGCCCGTAGAAGTTCTCGGCCAGAAACAGATCGAGCTTCTGATCTCCATTGAAATCGCCGATGGCAATGCCGCGAATCGGTGCTATTTGTCCGATCGTCGGCAGTGGAATGAAATCGAAGTTACCTGTGCCGTCGTTCTTGAAGATTCCGCTCGCCAACGTTGTCGCCGCAAATCGATGAGACGTCTGCAAACGGTTTTCGGTGTAAATGTCTTCCAGCGAAGCGACTGCGAAATCGTGAAACTTTTCGAACTTGTTGCCCAAAAACGGCATCGCGTTTGTCGAGCAACTTTTTCCGCGGACAGGAAACAGTGTTTCGTCTTCGTATTCTGCTTCGACCAATCGCATGCGACCTTCGTTTTCGAAATCTCCGTAGTACAACAACGCTGGCTTCTCGACAGAAGCGTGATACTTTGTATTCAGTCCCCAATTTCCGACCGCGATGTCTGTGTCTCCATCCCCATCGACATCTGCGGCCGCAATACTGTGAAACCAACCTGTCAACTTTGACAACGACTCGCCAGTTGCGTCCGTTAGTCGACCGTCTGCAACCGAGAAGATCTTTGGCGACGACCATTCAATCGCAAGCAGCAAATCGAGCGTGGCGTCACCGTTCGCGTCGGCCCAGCACGCGTCGGTTACCATGCCGACCTGCCGAAGTTCCGGAGCTAACTCATCGGTCACATCGACAAATCGACCACCTTCGTTCCGCAGTAGAAACGAATTCGGCGACAGCGGATACTGGCCAGGAATGATCCGACCGCCCACGAACAAATCGACGTCGCCATCTCCATCAAAATCGTGTGGCCTGACAACGCTGCCACTTTCACGAAGTTGTGGCAGCCATTCACTCGTCTTGTTGGCAAACTGCCCGCTTCCGTCGTTCAGATACAAGCGATCCTGCAGAACTTCATCATTTGGTTCGCATTCCACTCCGCCACTGACAACGTACAGATCCATGTCTCCATCGGCATCTGCGTCAAGGAACGCCGCACCGATGTCTTCGCACGTCTCGTCAGCTTCCCACGTGAGTGATTTCTGAATAACAAAGTCGCCGTTCTCGTTGATCATCAGAGCAGAGGGTTGGCCCGACGCACCTCCGACAAAAACATCTGTGTCGCCATCGTTGTCCACGTCGGCACACGCGACCATCGGTCCCAATTGAGAATGCTGATTCGGCAACAACGGCTGCCGAGCGAAATCATTGAAGCGGATCTCTTCGTGCTTATACCCGTCCAACGCCCCGATCGCGCGAAACGTCGGCTTGACTGGCTCTACATGTTCGCGTGTAGCTGTGGACTGTTCGCTGATGACCAAGTACTGATCGGCCGGCACATCGGAAAACTCTTGCAACGTTCCATTCGGCCATCGAACTGACAGGCGACTGATGACGGCGGCCGAGCCCAATCCGAAGTGCACGAGCGGCTCGTTCGACGCCATGTAGCCCTGAGCTGTCGTGAGCTCACGAATCTGCTTGCCCTGTTCAGTTTCAATTTCGATTCGCGAACCGACGCCAAATCGATTGTTGGATTTTCCGGACAGTCGTATCACTGTGCGGTGCGAGCCAATCGCTTCGTTTTGGTAGACAGACGGAGCTTCTTCTGCATTGTTGACCACGACATCAAGGTCACCATCTCGATCGAGGTCAGCGATCGCCGCACCATAGCTGACGCGTTCTTCGCTGATTCCCCATTCGTTTCCGATCGTCTGGAACGTTAGGTCTCGGTTGTTGCGAAATGCGAGATTGGCGTCGCGGCGTTGTGCCGAATCCAACCAAATCTTCATTTTTTCATCGTCGGTTTCTGCGGCGTTGGACAGATTGCGCAGATCGCTGTTGGTCCAATCTCGATTCATGCCGTTGGTAACGAACAGGTCGATCCAGCCATCTTCGTCGAAGTCTCCAAACTTCAAGGACCACGTCCAGTCAGTGTCGGAAACTCCGGCCATCGCCGCGATTTCTTGAAAACGTGACGTTCCCGAATTCAGGTACAGAGCGTTTCGCATGTACTGCCGAGGCGTCGGATACACAAGAAACCAACCGGTCGTCCCCATGTCGCCCATGGAGGCTTTCTGCTTGTAGTGATTTGTACCTGACATGTCGGATCCCATCAGATCCATCAGGCCATCATTGTTGATGTCGGCCGCGTCGGTCCCCATCGAATACCACGGCGTGTGCGAAAACATTTCGGGAGCTACGTCCGTAAACGTGCCGTCTCCGTTGTTTCTGTAAAGCTGGTCCGGGCTGTAGAAATCGTTCGAAACGTACAAATCAATCCAGCCGTCTCCGTTGTAGTCCCACCATGTCGCGGATAATCCAAAGTAAGCTCCGACCAACCCCGCGTCGCCGCTAACGTCTTCAAATGTGCCGTCGCCACGATTGCGATAAAGCCGATCAAACTGCGCGGCCTTGATCACTCGAGGCTTGCCGTCGTTATCTACAATGACGTCAACGTATTCGCGGTCTGCTTGCGCGATGTAAAAAGAGCCGTCTGCGTTAACTGTCGGCGCGGCCACCTCGTGCGTTGGCTCTTTCCTGTTGGTCACCAGATAGAGATCCAGATCTCCGTCTTGATCGTAATCGGCACACGTAGCCGTGACGCTCGCGCCGCAAAAGTCCACTCCAGCTTTCGTGGCGTTGTCGGTGAATCTACCTGTGCCGTCGTTGACAAACAGTTGGTTCGGAAGATCGTCGTTGCAAACGTACAAATCTAAATCGCCGTCGTTGTCGACATCGATGAACGAAGCCCCTCGTGCTTTGTCGCTGACCGCGATGCCAACATCGCCCGTGACATCAGCGAACTTCATCGCGCCGAGATTACGATAGAGCTTGCACCCGACGTTTGCCTGCGAAAGAAAAACGTCAGGCAGATCATCGCCATCGTAGTCGCCAATGCAGACTCCACCTCCCGGTAACGAGTTGTAAATCTCTAACTGGTAACCTTCCGGTGGCGTCCAGTTGTGCGCAAAGTCGATCCCCGTTTTTTCCGGCGGCAGCGATTTGAACTTCATCGCGTCACTCGGACCAACGCGCTCAACAAGCGGAGCAGCCATCAGGCCGTCGGCTAACTTTGTGAATTGAAAGTTAACTGGCGTTTCAGAAACGGCAGATCCATTCGATTGTTCACCTATTGAGCGCGATACGGACGATGTGGCGTTATCGCTTCGATGGCAACCATTGGCAAACGAAAAGCAGGAGACAAGCGAAAGCATAATGAGCGATCGCTTGAGCATTTTGAACTGGAGCATTTGCTGATCGATTTCTAGCTAGACAGCTAAGACCGATCAGTCCGTGCGTTGGTCTTAGCGGAAACGTACGGAGAGGCCTGTTCCGACAAAAAAGTCGTCTGCATCGTCGTTCAGCCCCATCCCTGCGCGAATATCGAATTGTACGTCGTCCGATATTAAATAGGTGACACGTCACGTGACGAATTATCGCCAATTTCGCGATAACCCCATCTTACTGAGTGATTCACTCAGCGGGCGAATTCGACCAGCTGCGGACGTCGTCACGACTCCAACCATTGTTCTCAACTACCTCAATGAACGAATCGAGCGGAACATTCTCCAGAGTTTCTCGGCGACCAGTCTTCGGCCATGTGATGTGAATCACGTCGATTGCCGTCGCTCGTCCCAATCCGATTTCCTGCCGATAAGGTGATCCGCCAAAGCTGCTAACAGCGCCGACCGTCCGATAGATGTCGCGGCTGCCTGATGGAGTTGCAATCGTCACCTGAATTCGTGAGCCGATCGCGTTTCGATTCGACTCGGTCCCGATGAGTTTCAGCGTTACGAATCGATTGCCGTGCCCAGGGTTGGCAAACAGTGCGTTATGGAATTTGTCGCTCGGAAAGAACCCGCCCAACTGATGATAGATGTCTTGGTCACCATCATTGTCGATATCCGCAAATGCAATTCCGTGTCCTTTTTGAAGATGCCCGAATCCCGCGCCGAAAGTCACATCGACGAAACTTGTCGCATTGTCGTTCCGCAGCATGACGTTCGGCATTAAAGCGGCGAAGTCAGGACGTCCCGTCGTTAGATAGATGTCGAGGAAACCATCGTTATCAATGTCTCCAAAGTTGGCCCCCATCGGCAAGTAGGCTCGAGTCAACCCCACCGATTCGGCCACAGATTCGAACTTGCCGTTTCCAAGATTTCTGTATAGGCACGGCGCAACGCCTTGATGTGGCAAAGCAAAATACCCCGCCGCGACGTCCGCGTTTGTTGCTTGATAGGCTGCAACGAACAAATCCAAACGGCCATCGTTGTCGAAGTCGAAAAACCAACTCGCGAAACTTTGCTGCGACGGCTGTTCAACTCCGGCCTGTTCGGCGAAGTCTGTAAACTTCAGCGACCCGTGGTTGCGGTACAGCCG
This sequence comes from Planctomycetales bacterium, assembly GCA_020426925.1. Taxonomy (GTDB): domain Bacteria; phylum Planctomycetota; class Planctomycetia; order Pirellulales; family Pirellulaceae; genus JAGQPC01. The sequence continues at coordinate 7,228 of JAGQPC010000197.1, forward strand.
GTTCTTGCCTCGATTCGACACGTACAAATCGATGTCTCCATCACCATCGTAGTCAGCCGCAGCAACACCTTTGCAGTAGCGATCATTTGTCACTCCAGCCGACGCAGCGATTTCGCGAAACGTGCCATCGCCTTGATTGTGAAAAAGTTGCGACGGAAAACTGCCCGAGCCATCTTTTTCGATTTCGACTCGACTTTCGTTGCCGACAAACAGATCCAGCCAGCCATCGTTGTCGAAGTCGGCCCACGCTCCAGCCTGAGTCGGGCTGGGTTTTCCGTCGAGCTTTGCCTCTCGCGTTACGTCAGCGAAGTTGCCTGTTCCATCGTTTTGCAACAGGGAATTCCGGATCTGGCCGTCGTCATCAAGCCACGCGCCTCGCAGAACGTACACGTCTAAATCGCCATCGTTGTCATAATCGGCGGCGATGCAGTTCAGCCCGCCAAGTTGGCTCGATAGCCCAGACGCTTGCGACCGATCCGAAAAAGTTCCATCGCCATTGTTGACATAAAACGTTAGCGAACCTCGTGGATCGTAAGTCGACGTTACGATATCGAGAAAACGATCGCCATTGAAATCGTCGACGATCGCGCCTCCGCAAAGATTGAAAGTGTCGACGCCCAATTCGCCGGCGACATCAGCGAAGCGTCCGATGTCTTGAGGACTCGTCAATGCGGATTCTGGCAGACGAAGATACTCGGGAATGTCGTTCGGATAGTTGCCCGTCGCCATGCTCGATAAGTTCAGCAGCCAAGCGGCTTCAAGGCTGCGAGGGTTCGCGTTCAATTCCAGCAAAAGATACTCTCGCGCCTTCTGCATCGGCTGGGGCACGGAATGAATTCCTCCGCCAGCGAGCGGAAATACGCAGCAATCTGGGTTGTGACGCGAAATGCAATTGCGATACTCGGCCTCCCGCAAATGTACGAGCGCGCGAAGTTTGTACATCGATGACGGTATCTTTCCCGAGTGTTTTTCAACTTCGTTGAACGCATCGACGATTGCTCGCTCAGCTTCTTCGATGTGACCAAGTCGAAGCTGATTCCAACACAACTGCAGCAACAGGTTTACACGGGTTTGATGTTCAGTCGTCGTTTTTAGCTGTGATTCCAATGACGGAATCTGTGCGCGACCCAAGTAACGGTTTTCGCTTTGCTCGATTCGTTCGGCGATTGCGATGAATTCTTGTCGGATCGGATCATCGGCGCCCGTTTGCCCCGACGCACTGTCAGATAGAGAATCACGCTGTTCATCGGAAGCAGCGAGCGAGTCAGAAGATACCGTCGACGAACCGTTGTCGCGGTTGCAGCCAAAGCCCAGCAAGAGTGCCGCGAAAACCAGTCCAATTGTCGACGAGCGAGTCATTCTCGATAAGACTTTCGCTGTTCATAGAGCTTCAAACGAATAGCGATTTGCTGTGACAACGTTGCGTCACCGTTACTTGCGGCTGCATCGACCGCTTCTTGTGCAACGTGAACAGCGGCGTCGAAGTCGCCAGATGCGGCGAGCGCGGCGGCCAAAGTGTCTAGCTCGTTCGGTTCACGTTTCGCTTCACAGATTGTTTCAGCCAACTCCAACGCTCGCTCCGGATTTCGGATTTGATCGTCGGACGAGGTAGCCAGGATCCACGCCAGGTTGTTGGCCGATCGTGCGAGTTCTGGCTTCAGCTTGATCGCGGATTCGTACGACGCAGCTGCCGCTTTCGCTCGTCCCATTCGCACGAGAATTTCGCCGATTTGCCAATGAGCCATCGCGTCGGGGCGCAGCTTCAGCACTTTTTGCATTTGTCGCCCGGCCTCGCGGAGCTTATTTTGCTGCAACAGGGCGACGCCAAGTTTGTACACCAGCTCTGGATCATCAGGTGTGGCCCGCAGCACAAATCGAAAATTCTTCTCGGCTGCGGCGCCTCGATTGATTCCAAGCAGCAACGTTCCAAGTTCAGTATTTGCCAGCCGGTTTGTCGGTTCCCGCTGAAGCGATTTTGCAAATGCCTCGGCCGCCTTTTGATACTCGCCGCGATCGACCAGCATTCCCCCAAGCAAGTTTAGCAAACTAGCCGTCGCGTACTGGTCAGACAATTTTGGCTCTTCGACGACCCTGCGAATGTAAGCGATCGCGTCATCTTGATAGTCGCCTTCGATTAATTTTACGGTGACCTGCAGCGGCGTCGAACCTGTGGGACGGCTGAGCCACTTACCCGTAAACGGCATCGCTACCTCAAGTGTTTGCGACTCGTCAGCCGCCAGCAACTTCGCATCCTGAAGCAGCGTTTCCACTTCGATTGGGCCTTTGTAGACAACTCGAAGCAAGCCGTCAGCATCGATCAGGAAGCTCGTCGGCAAAGGCAGCGGACGCTGACGACTGAGCAGCGAACGCTGAATTACATCCAGTCGTTCGGCCAACTGGCCATCGTCGAATCTTAATTCAAACGGCAGCTCCAGACTTCGAAAAACGCCTATCGCCTTCTCGATTGTCTTGCCAGATTCCTGTTCGTTTTCTTCGCCCGTATTAACGGCAACGATTTCGATTCCAGCGTTCTGCAGTTCGTCAGCGTGCTCTTTCCATTCTGATAGCTCTCGCAAGCACGGATTGCACCAGCTCGCCCACAAATTCACTAGCCGCAACTTCTGCGTGTTGCTAGTCACACTTTCACTTTTGCGCTCGGCTGTTTGGTATTCCAGTTCCGGTAGCGGAATCGGATTCAGCAATACGATTCGAGCCTTGTCTGTAATCGATGGAGCATCGAACTTGCTTGGCGAAAGAGCCGGGAACTGGGGCGGTTGCCATTCGCCCAAGTGATCATCGCCCTCAGAAAGTCGAAGCCACCGATTCGCGGCGACATTTTCAAAACTCTGCTTTTCCCCACCCGGCCAGACGACCTCGACTCGATCAACCGACGACCGGTCACCAAGCCCAAAGTGAATCCAGCGACTCGATTGCGAAAGATAACCCGTGCTTGACCGAACCGTTTGAGAAAGCACGAAATCGGGCGAGTCGGCCCAGTGCAGTGAGATCCGAGCCCCAATCGCATCTCGATTGCAACGCACGCCTTCGAGTTCAAATGAGATTCGATTCGATGCTGCCCGATGATTGTTTCGCAAATAGCGAACTTGAGGCCCGGACCGGTTCGCCAGCCAAAAATCGACATCGCCATCGTAGTCCCAATCGGCCAATGCTAAGACTCGACCATCATCCGGAAAATCCAAGCCTGATGCGGCAGACACGTTCGCGAACTTGCCACCGTGCGTATTTAGAAAACAACAATTCCGTTCATGGCCGCTCAGCGATCGGCCCGCTCGAAGCATCGCATTGATTGCGTTCCAGCCCAGATCGTAGCGAATGACGTCCGACGTTCCCGCGTTTTCCTCTGGCGATTGCGCCACGACCTGGCGCCACCAGAAGCTTCACAAATCATTGTTGTTGTCCGCCGTCACAAATCCATTAGCAACGTAGATGTCTCGCCACCCATCGTTGTTGACGTCTACAAACAGAGACCCCCACGCCCAACGTCCCATCGTTACATTCAGTGACACACTGTTGTCTTCGAAGCCTTGGCCAGCTCGATTTACAAACAGAGAATTGCCGCGTGCGTGGCGTTTGAATCCCTCCAGATCCGTGGGGTCGACGCCTGGCTTAAAGAGCTGATTGTTGGTAATTCGACTGCCAGCCGACGAGAACATATTGCTGACGTAAAGATCGACGAAGCCGTCATTGTTGAAATCGTCCCACGTTGCCGACATGCCCGGTCCGATGTCTTCAACGCCGGCTTGTTCAGCGATATCCTGAAAATGGCCATCGTCGTTTCGATAGAGATTATTTCGGCCGAAGTCGTTGGCAACGTACAAGTCCAAATCGCCGTCGTTATCGTAGTCGTCCCAGCTAGAAGCGAGGCTGAACCGCAAATTGTTCTCGTCCAGCCCAACCTGTTTCGTGACATCAGTAAACTTCCACCGCCCGGCATTGCGAAAAAGATAATTCGGCCCGCCATTGTTCGCATCGTGATACGGCATCGGGCTTACGAACACGTCCTCCGGGCGAGAGTCTGCCGCACTGCTGTAGCCGCACACGAATAGATCGACAGCCCCATCATTGTCGTAGTCGAGGGCATTCAACGAAAACAGCCGGCTGATCGTTGGAAGCTCAAGGCGAAATATGAACTTTCCCGTTCCGTCATTTTCCTGTACGACGACGGTCGTCGTGTGAGTTTCCACCAAATCTTTGTCACCATCGTTGTCGAGATCGACGAATAGCGCGGCTCGAGTGCTGTCCAACCAATCGACGCCCGATTCGGCCGCTACATCTTTCATCGATCCGTCGGATTGTCTGACAAACAAGCGGTTCGGCAACGCCGCTGGTTGGCAAAAGTAGATATCATCTAAGCCATCGCCGTTCACGTCACCGA
>JAGQPC010000198.1 GCA_020426925.1 Planctomycetales bacterium
AACGGCGATGGCGACTTCAATTCCAGCGATCTTGTATTCGCGTTTCAAGCGATGACGTACTCAGCGAAGCTCAGTCCGGTGCAAATAGACGCCGCGATCGCGGACTTCATAGCAATGACTGAGTCCATGCCGCAGCGACGAAGCAATGTCGTTACTACACTGTAAGCAGCATGTTACTCGCGACCGATGTCGGTCCATCAACCATGTAAATCTCGGCAATGTTCTCGATGGATTTCTCGGCCCAACCGTTCGCCTCGAGTAAGCAAAAGGGTGTCTCGACATAGTGCTCTAGCCAGCGATCCAACTTCGCTGCGCATTTGTGCGGAAGCGGTGGTGGCACAGCGGGATCCACCATCCTAAGTTAATCGATTGGCGTGACGTGCGTCCATGTTAACCGTTTCGGACTGGGCTCCGGGCTGCAAAAGCTGTCCTAAGTTTTGTCCCGATTCGTCGACAAATTCAAGCGGCGTGGTAACTGCCATTTCGCCTCTTTCTCGCACTGCATAGCACGATTATGCCAATCGCCAACAGCAATCCACTCGTCGGCTCAGGCACTTGCACGGCGGCAGCGACTCGAGGACCTCGCTCGTAGCCGCCATCAGTGAATGCAGCCACAAGATCGTGAGTACCGAATTCCTGGTCACCATCCCAGTCGCCCGTTTCCCACGTAGAGTTCATTGGAACGGAATCTTCGTACTGGCTGGCAGTGAAGACTGTGACAAGGTCAGCCGACCCAAACACACCGTCCAAATTGGAGTCACCAACGTACGTGTTAAATGTTGTGGCCACGTACGAAGCGATATCGCTCTCATTAAGCAGGGAGTCTTCGTTGGCATCCGCACTCGCATCGCCTACGCGAATCTTGGCCATCAAGTCGTTGATGTCCTGCACATCAATCGCTCCATCGCCATTCACGTCGGGCATAAAACCCGCCGATTTGCACGCTGGGGCGGCGCTAAAATCAATCTTCGATGAAAAAACACCTTCACTCCGGTGTTCTTGCGTGAACGAGTCACTTGTCGTGTGATAGGCCCAAAGCACCCAACGGTCTTGATCAAGCGAATAATCCGAAGAATCGCTTGTGGATATGGGACGAGAAAATTCAACTGTCGTCATACTGCTTTCTTGCTTCGCACTCAACAAGGTTACGTCCTGCTGACTGTCTTTGCCAGGCGCTGAATGTCCCGGCGAGTATGCATCGATAAGTTCCCCTTCACCGGTAGCCAAAATTACGTCCGACCGGGACATGCTGCGACTATCGCTGAATCCAACTCCAACCCAACCCGTTACACTCGCCTGCAATTGAAATTGCACCGACTCGCCCTGTGTGCACCACTGCAGGGTATACCTGCTATTGGGAGAGAAACTCTCGGTATAGATGTCATCTTGTGCCACCACCGTTTGTGTTGCCAGGAAACACAACAAACCAAATGCGATTGGACATGCTTTCATCAGATGCCTCTCCTCGTATTAGAAACTAAGCCTTTGATCTCGTGATTTGCCACAACGGACGGGTTGCAGCTGCGCAATCCGTGTCCTTCACTACGCTGATAAGTCACTTGTACATTGTGCAAGAAGACGGCGGGTTGAATCTTGTGGACACATAGCGGAGTGCCGTTCTCTAGCAAATACCGACACTGAATTTGCAGATTTCTTTCATGGTTGACCAATTGTCAAATCGCGCTCGGCATCAGCGTGTTTCGAAAACTGAGACGCGAATGTCAGCGATTGCACTGCAAGTGCCCCGCGCATTCATTTGTAGCCCGTTTCAGGCGTTTCGAATCTCGCGACTCCATCGCCAGCAACGCCTGCAAGTCACTTGCTAGAACGCAAGCGCGAATTCTGACTGCAACGTGGCAAACGAGCAAGAAGTTAAAGTGAAACTAGTCTAGAGATCTTGTCGCGTGATGAGCGAGCGGATATACCTCCGCCAACTTGTGTAAGGATATTTGCAGTATCAGCGGGGCAGGAGGCGACGGTTGTGCGTCTAGAACGAGAACTCATAGCTTGGAGCCTCGCTATATTTTGGGCGGCGAACGCACCGCTAGACAGCTTCGCACAACAGGCGGGGCAAGGCATGATCGATTGGACTATGCCCAGTTTTTCGTCGAACTATCAGTGGTCTGATAACTCTGCCATCGACACGACTACGCTGTGGGTGACGGACCATACTGGTGCCGTGGCAGATGCGAATGCCAACGGAGAAGACCAAGTCATCGCTCGTGGTAAAGCTGCATTCGAGGCCTCGTGCACCGATTGTCACGAGGCTGAGCGATCGCTTGACAAACGGAAAACGAGTGCGGGATGGCTCAAGACCGTTCGTGAGATGGCAAGCATGGATGACGCGGATATCGATGAAGCGGATATCATGCCGATTGTGGCCTATCTGGCCTCACTCGGGCCGCCGACCAAAACAGAAGCTTCAGAAGATTCAGAGGAATCGCACGACGATATGATGAGCGACAGCTCTAAAAAGTCTTCCTCTGGCAGCTCCGGTGCCGACAAGCAAACCATTGAACAAGGAAGGTCGGCGTTCCAGTCGTCATGCGTTAAATGCCACGATGCCGATCGATCTTTGCAGAAGAAGAAAAGCAAATCGGCGTGGCTCTCAACGGTACGGCGGATGGCGACCATGGATGACGCCGAGGTTAAACAAGCTGACATTGTGCCGATTGCAACATACCTTGCATCGCTCAACGAATCGAATGGCGGCGATGGCGAAGGAAGTGCCACAGACGAAAGCGATGGTGCTTTGGGTTCTGCTCTAAGTCTTGGAGGTACGTTCTCGGCGCAGTTTCGGGGCGGCAACGACAACTTAGAAACTCCTGGGTTCTTTCCTGACATTTGGGTGACAGCCGATTGGCAACCGACTGGTCCGTTGCGTGGCCGAATCACTGTTTGCACGAGTTGTCATAGTGACCAGACGGATGGAGGTGGATTCACATTTGAAATTGTAGAAAGTGTCGCCAGCCTCGATCTGTTGCACTGGTTTAAAGAGAAGGACCGACGTCCGGAACACTGTAGACTAGGAGTTCAAGCCGAATTAAAAGCGGGACGATTCTCCGTTCCGTTCGGTGCGTTTGCAGGTATCAGTCACCCAGGTTCGTATCATACAGTTTCAAATCCACTGATCTATGCCATGGGACGTCAAGTCGCGCCTGTTCGCAATCGACCGCCCGTGCTGCCAATGCCTTACTCGGACGAAGGTGCTGACATCAGTGTTAAGATTCCTTTGACCGAAAAGATTAACGCAACCCTTGACGCATATGCGGTCAATGGCTTGCAGGGAAGTGGTGCAGGTGTGAACTTCACGCGCAGCCGTGCCTACACGGACAATAATTCGCAGGTAGGCGTCGGTGGTCGCGCAACAATTGGCGGATCGAAGCTTCGTTTCGGCGGCTCGATTATGGCCGGAGAAATGCAAGACGACGGTGCCGTGGACAAACGGAATTACCGCCTCGCCGGCGGCGACGTGACCGGACGTTTCCTCGAAAATCAGCTCCGTACCTATTTTGAATACGCCATCCGCCAGAACGACTCGCCATTCCCAGACGACCAAATCGTTTTTGGAACCGTAACTGAAGTAGAAGCATTGTTGCTGGATAAGCCTAACTTGAGTTTACTAGGCCGATACGACACGACGGAGTATCGTGACGGGTTCGGACACGACTCAGTGTCTCGCTTTACCTGGGGGCTTAGCACAACTTCAATCGCAGGCAGCTTGCTAATGCTGAACCACGAGCGCTGGCACATCCTGAGTCCCGACTCAGAAGATGTAGATGTCATTGGCATCCGCTGGGTCACTGCGTTCTAGCGGCACACAACGGGTAGCTCGCAGTGGATCTTGCAAAAGATCCCGTCCGCCAGGAAGTTTAGCAACTTCCACTACCCGAAGATTAAGCTGACACGGACCACTAGACCCAAGCGGCCATTACCTTGTCTTTTGCCAATGTTGATGCACGGTCTTGCACGGCGCTGGCAACCAACGTCAAGTCAACACTGGTTTTAACCGAGTTGAAGCTGGTCGAAAAAATCTGTTCCGTTGCGCTTGCGTTGTCAGTTGTCGCCGCGATCGGCGAAGCCGCTGCCACTGCCACTGGATTGCTGTTCAAGTAGTTGATCACCCACAAGGCATCGATCGGAGAGGCAAATCCGTCGCCATTGACGTCAACGTAAGGCGGCGGAGCAGTTTCACCTGATGGTTCGGCCAATGCAGTGGAATCAGCTTCGTTCAACCAATTGATAACCAGCAGTGCATCCAACGGGACGACGACCCCATCACCCGAGACATCCAAAGCATTGCTGACGTTGTGCCACGGTCGGCCAGCCAGCGGCTCATCATTCAGTATCACGATGTCCGATACGCTATGCGCGATGGTGGCACCAACAGGATTCGAAAGCTGTACCTCCATAATCTCGTCGACTTCCAACGTTGTGTCACCGTTGATCATCACTTCGATCGTGGCGCTGGTCTGGCCAGGCGCAAAGATTAGCGTGCCCGTATTGGCGACGTAGTCTTCGCCAGCTATCGCCGTTTCATCTGCGGTCGTATAGTCCACCGTCACTGCTTCGTTGCTGGCGGCCGATAGTGTCACAACCGTCTGGGCCACCGTTGTTCCCGAATCGCCTTCAATAATGTCGACGTCCGCGATCGACAGCGTCGGTTTTGGCGCGAGGTCATCATTCAGTATCACGATGTCCGATACGCTATGCGCGATGGTGGCACGAACAGGATTCGAAAGCTGTACCTCCATAATCTCGTCGACTTCCAATGTCGTGTCGCCATTGATCACCACTTCGATCGTGGCGCTGGTCTGACCCGGTGCAAAGGTCAACGTGCCCGTCTTGGCGACATAGTCTTCGCCTGCAAGTGCCGTTTCATCCGCAGTCGTATAGTCCACCGTTACCGTTTCATCGCTGGCGGCCGATAGCGTCACAACCGTCTGAGCGACCGTTGTTCCCGCATCGCCTTCAATAATGTCGACGTCCCCGATCGACAGCGCTGGCAGCGACGCTGAATCATCGTTTTGGATCGTGCCGATTGCCTCCGCATCAGCGATCGTCAAATTAGACGGGCCCGACAATTCCACAGAGAATGTCTCAGTCGGCTCGAAATCGGTGTCACCAGAAACGGCGACCACCACATTCTTTGTCAGGGCACTGCCGACAGGGAAATTGAGCGTGCCCGTTGTCGCTTCGTAGTCACTACCCGCTATTGCAGTGCCGTCCTTAGTGCTGTAGGTGATCGTTGCGGCTTGTGGCGGGGCTTCCGATAGCGTCACCGCAAACGTGAAATTTGTTGTTCCTGAATCTCCCTCTGATCGCGAGACATCTGATATAGAAACTGCTGGAAAGGTTGGCGTGATTTCGCGACAGGCGCCGGCCATACTAAGATTGAATGGAGTGGCCGAAGAACCGCGGTCCGTATGTTCGGCCATAAACGAGTCAGACGAAAACTGATATGCCCACAAGATGTATTGAGCCGAGTTCAGCGGGTAATCACCCAATGCATCGCCGGTGTCAATCGCACGGGAAAACTCAACCGTAGTAACACCGTTTTCTTGACTAGACTTGATGAGCGTGATGTCTTGAGACGAGTCCGGAGCAGGGTCACCTCGTCGGGTTGCAAACGCGTCCAGAACATTGCCTTCTCCGGTCAACAGGATGACGTCCGATTGTGGCATTCTGGGCGAGTCGTTGAAGCCAATGCCCACCCATCCCGTAGATTCCGAGGTTACCTTAAAACGTACGTCATCTTGTTGCGTGCACCATTGAATCTGAAAGCCAGTCGTGGCCGTCAGCGATTCAGCGTACTCAACGTCGCCCGCCATCATTCGGCGACATTCAAGTGTTTCCACTTGAATGTTTCGCTTTTGCCAAGACCGTATCATCTTTGCGCGCATGCTCTTCTGCCCTTGATGTTAAGCACACTAAACTTTTTCCGAGAATATCTACTTGATACCTGTTGTCGGCGAATACGACGGTCCAGCACAGATTCTGTGATCACGGTAAACCGACGAAAACGGCATGCTAACGATCCGATCACACAGGATGCTGCGAGAATGCAGTGGCAGTACTGCCCTTGGACAGCATTACCGAGCGAACTGTATACTGCCCAAATTGCTAGAGGATGTTGCAAAGCATGTCGCGCGGCAATGTGTCGTTCGCAACGCGTTGCCACTTAAGCGAGACTATTTGCGATTACCGTGACTGTCAACCGAAACGGCAACGTCGCCAAGATATCGCAATTTAAACGTCTAATCCCGTTATCGCACACCCGGCACAGGCGCCGTTCCTATCGTATCAAGTCCCATTTGGATCTAAACCCCGACAGGCTTTTCAAAAAAAAACTGGTTCGGTACACGATTGACCATCTAGGCAGTGATCTGCAGAGTCCATGACCGTACTGCAACCGCGAATTTCCGTAGTGTGAACGGCGGCTGATCGTACAGGAGTTTGGCCTAACCACATGGTCAAATGCTGGTCACCGCCATCGATGACGCTCATCCGATGGACATGAATACCTCCGTAAAACGCGGTTGCTGTCCAAAGAATCACAACTTGCTCTTGATTGGCTCACCGGTCTGGCCTGGTAATCCCAATCTGTCGGTGAACCTATCAACCTGCTCGGCCATCACTGGACGTCTGCGTGGCGACAGCATGGGTGAGTTCATTCATCGAGGACTCGATCGCATCGGTTTGGTTTGTCATTCGGCAGGTGCGTGGAACAGGTCGATTGATGACCGTAAATTCAAGTGCGCTAGCGGCGCACTTGTTGTCAATTAGAGGAAGGACCGACATTCGGCGATGGAGGCCGTCTTGATGATGAGCGGTCGTGTGACGACGTCGAGCCCAAGCGTGTGGCCTCTGCCCACCGTGATTGTCCAGGACTTCGAAGCCCTAAAAAACGAAGTTTTGACGACAGCTGTTCTGCTCCAACGCAGCTGCGGTTTTCGCTGCGTGTTTTCCGAGGTTGCCTGCGCTCGTTGACGGTGACATTGAAGGACTGCGGCACATGAGCGGGCTTGTATTGACAGCCTATCACAGCAAACGGATGACACGTTAGCGCGCGTGAAAGGCGAGTTCTTGCAACATGCATATCCTCTGCAATATATTTTGCAGACTGCGTTCGACGCGCCCGCACAAAGATCGGCTGGCCGCGCTTCGCGTGCTGCAAGACACGGATGGATTGCGTTTTTGCTTCGGCGAGGCGACGCTCCAGTTGTTGCAAAACGAGTTTTTATATCCGCACACGCAGCGGTAAATCGGTCGTGCAACTTTCGTTTTTAACGATACAGCTCGGTTTAGCCATCTCTCGCCGACTCATTCCGGCACACCGCAACTAGCGGTTGAGAGACGCCGATTTAGCGCGATGCTTAGGCAGTGGGAATCTGCTCGTCCGTTTCCGGGACAGCATCGTTCTTTGGATCGAACCATTCGTCTTTGAACACGATTCGCTTCTTATGCTTCATGGCGAGATTCGTTGTTAACGCCATGATCGCGTCTGCCATCGCGACGGTGCCGTTGCAGCGGAGCGTCTTGTTTGGCTCGCCCGCTTTGATGCAGTAGCAGAAGTGCTCCATTTCTTCGCGATAGCCGCGGCTGATTTTCTCGCCCATACCAGCTGCTGCGTCGGTGGCTGCCTGCGTTGGAGCAGTCGTCTCGTAAGCATCCAAGACGGGACCGCCGCCCTTTGCACTTTCGATAACCCACAGTCGTTGATCAAGACCGCCACCGCTTGCCGCGCTGGCTTCTTTGTAAAGTAACGCTTCTTTTTCGGTCTTCATGATCAGCGTTCCTCGAGTACCGAAGACCGCTTCGCCATAGGGTTCCCAACTATTCGTGTTGATAGACGAATACGTCACGATGCACTTGTCGTCCTCGTTTTGGACTTTGTGAGCATCGTCATAGTAGGACTTGCCCGGAAATTCCATCGTTACGAAGATCTGATCGTCGATCTCGCGATCATCATCCCATTTGTCTTCTGGGCCAACACCTTTGATTCCATAAAAGTTCTTACCGCCAAAACCTTGAACGGCAACCGGATGCTGCTTGCCCAGGAATATACTGCAAGCGTCCATTTGATGGCTTCCGAGCTCGGCCATCAGTCCACCGCCAGTCTTGTTGTAAAGACGCCAGTCGACCAACTGTTTGGCTGAGTCATATCCGTATTCCTGCAGCACGCCATCGCTTTCTAGTTTAAGCAAGTTCGCTGTGTCCCCTTTTACCCACTTATCT
>JAGQPC010000199.1 GCA_020426925.1 Planctomycetales bacterium
CTCCGGGCACCGGCAAGACCCTCATGGCGCGGGCCGTAGCCGGTGAGGCAGGGGTGCCATTCTTCAGCGTGTCGGCGTCCGAGTTCGTGGAGATGTTTGTCGGTGTCGGTGCCAGCCGCGTCCGCGATTTGTTTCAAAAGGCGAAAGAAGCCGGTCCGTCAATTATTTTCATCGACGAAATCGATGCCGTTGGACGACAACGCGGTGCCGGTTTGGGCGGCGGACACGACGAACGAGAACAAACGCTGAACCAGATTCTCAGCGAAATGGACGGCTTCACGCCGGACGTCGCGACAATCGTCATCGCAGCGACAAACCGGCCTGACGTTTTGGATCCCGCACTGCTGCGTCCCGGTAGATTTGACCGGCACATCACGGTCGATCGGCCAACGTTGAAAGGCCGGATCCAAATGTTCAAAGTGCACATGAAGAATGTGCCTCTCGCCGACGATGTCGATATCCAGCGATTGGCCGAAGGGTCGATCGGTCTCACCGGCGCCGACATTCGCAATCTGGTCAACGAAGCCGCACTTTGGGCGACTCGTAACGACAAAAATGCCGTTTCGATGGAAGACTTCGAATACGCTCGTGACAAAGTCCTGATGGGCGCGAAACGAGAAGAAGTGCTCGACGGACTAGAAAAAGAAAAGACAGCGTTCCACGAAGCGGGACACGCTTTGATCGCGTGGCTCAGCGAAGGTAGCGATCGAGTTCACAAAGTCACCGTCGTACCGCGAGGCCGAGCGCTCGGCGTGACTCAAACCGTTCCCGAAGAAGATCGGATGAGCATCGCGGAAAGCGAAATCACCGATCGACTCGCGTTCATCATGGGCGGTCGTGCCGCGGAAAAACTGGTCTATGATGAATTGACTGCTGGCGCTGAAAATGATTTGGAACGAGCGACCGACTTGGCTCGCCGCATGGTCACGAAATGGGGCATGAGCGAGCGACTTGGGCCTGTCAGCTACAAGATGTCAGACGACGATCCATTCCTCGGGCGCGAAATTCACCAGCAGCGACAGTTCAGCGAGCATACGCTCCAGATCATCGACAACGAAGTCGCTCGAGTGCTCCACGAAGCGTCCGATCGCGCACTCAATATTCTCACCGAAAATCGAGGCAAGCTTGACACGTTGGCTCAGGCGCTCGTCGAACGCGAAGAAATCAGCGAGGCAGAAATTGTCGATCTGATCGGACCTTCTGTTCATCATCTGAAAAAAGAACGGGCGAAATCTGAACAGGAACAAGCCGATTCGCCTTCTGAAGAGAATTCCGATGCGGCCGAAAACGACGTGACTGTCTGACCATCTGCGAACCAACTCACGTAGTTGGGAGTTAATGCATCGACGCGCCACTCACAGCCATCACGTCGATAAGCACGTAGTTGCTACGTGACCAAATGAACGTAGTCTTTGACACTAAAAAGGGTGCTCTAGTCCGAGTGCCCTTTTTTGTTTTCCTTCAACTCGTGCACTTCACTATAGGCACTTCAACGCAGGCTCGGAACGAGCGGCCAAGCAAATAGCGACTTCGAATAACCGCGACACCACGCTGTTCCGGCGAGATTTTTCCGCAGCTAAAACGCGCAGAGTTATTTACGTACTGACAACGCCGTGCAGCACACACTTCGGCTTGCCGTAGACTGCTGGTGCATTCTCCATTGACCACGCATCACGCGCGGCCTAGCCTTCTCCCACCTCGGCCAAAACACAAACCGCCTGCAGTTGTATCCAGCGAGAAATACGCATGCAAAACCGAACCCCGGTTTCATTGAGATTGAGAGTGACACGTCGTCACTCGGCCGTCTCGTTCGAGTCGCTTGAAGATCGTCTGTGCCTCGCATCGGTGCCGTTTCAACTGGCTGACACGAACGTTACGCCCCAAGGGTCCTCACCACATCTAATCACAGAATTCGGCGAACACGTACTGTTCGCTGTCAACGACCGCCAAACCGGCTACGCGTTTTGGAAGACCGATGGGACGGAGGCCGGGACAGAGCTCATCACTTCGATTCGGCCAAGCGAGTCATTTATCTACGCCGCTCATCTTCTAGGTAATCTCGGAAACAACATCGTGTTCGTAGCGGAAGACATCTATTCTGATCAGGTCGACCTTTGGGTAACCGACGGTACGCCGGAAGGATCAACAGTGATTTCCAGCTTGGGCAGCGACAATGATTATGTTTCCGTTACGGACTCGCTGGTCATGGATGGAGAGTATTATTTTCTGCTCTCGCGGAATGGCTACTCTGAGCTTTGGGTAAGCGACGGAACGGAAACTGGAACTCGAATCGTCAACACGCTCAACGACAATTCGCCTTCATACGCCAGCAATCTGGCCTCTGTCGACCACGGGATCATTTTCACGATCCACATTTATGAACAACCGTCAGAGCTGTGGAGCAGTAACGGCACTACAGCCGGAACAGCGAAGATCACATTACTAGGCAACTCGTGGATCCCTGGTGGTGATTTCGCTACCGCAGAAGGCTCGACCTACTTCTTCACTCAGTCACGCGAAGGTATCGACCGCAAGTTCCGCACAGAGTTGTGGAAGACCGATGGAACAGAGGCTGGGACTCGTGCGATTCACACATTCGAACGCTCGTCGGAACTCAGCCGTCAGCCAATCATTGTTCTCAACGACACAATTTTGTTTTTCGCGAGCGACGAAAACCTTATCGATCAATTGTGGACCGTTGATCCAGCCACGGACATTGTCGAACCGCTCACTGATTCGACGCGATCATTGAGGCCTAGCATCCTCCATACAGCAAACAACTACATCTACTTCACAACGTACGGCGTTTACGGAGTGGAGCTTTGGAAATCCGACGGAACAGGGGACGGTACTCAGGTTGTCATGAGCTTCGGCCAGTCTAGCTTCGGTGACGGAGCGATCCAACATCTTGCGTCGATCGACGACCAAGTTTACTTCAGCGTAGACGCGGGGGACGGGGTGCGGCTTTGGACCAGCGACGGAACTGAAGCAGGAACAAGACCGCTCGGTGACGTCAGAGAGCCGGAACACATTGAACCAATTCGGTCTACACTCTATCTTTCTGCAAACGATCCGGTCGGCGGCCGAGAGTTGTTTCGAGTCGATCCAGTTTCGGGAGACGCCAGTTTGGTCAAAGATATCTCGCTGGGAACGGCCGATGCGGTGGTCGGCAACTGGATCGACGCGGACGACAAGCACATCTTTACATCGCAGCCGCATTTTTTGTGGGCACCCACTGGAGAAGTAAGCATTTGGGAAACGACTGGCGTACAGGAAACAACAATCCGTCTAAGCAGTTTTCCATCCACATCCCTAAGCGTGACCGAACAAGACTCGATTCTTGTTGGAGATTCACTCTACTGGTTGCAGCAAAACAATCGCTCTTACGTCGTGAACGTCTGGGTACGGCACTTAAAAGACCAAACGGAAGAGCAGCTCACGTTTTTTGCACATGACAATGTTTTGTTACCTGGCCCACCGCGTATTCGAGGTTTGCTTGCCGTTGGTGACAAGCTCATTCTTAAATCGGACAATCAGCTGTGGGCGCTTGATGAAGCAACTCCGGACGGAGCGTCCCTATTTTTTGACTTTGGCGAGAGCGGATATACGTGGGATCACCACGTTCTCAGCACGAACGCCAACAGCTTCCTGATGTTTCATACAGATGCTGACAGCGACACGAACGCGTACAGTTCAATCTTGAATCGAACGAACGTTCTAACCGGAACAACGACCAACGTCGCGGCCTTCGACGGTCGGCCCGCGGAAGTCATTCTGTTGAACGACCACTTGGTTTTTCGAATATACAATGACAGAGATGAGACGGCGCAGCTTTGGACAAGTGACGGGACAAGCGAAGGAACGCAGCGACTGCCAGTTCCCAATCAGGGACATCCGTTTCCTCCATATTCGTTGACAGCAAACGAGCTGATGCCGTTTTTTGTCTATTACTACCGAGCACAAAAAAAAGAACTCTGGACGACAGATGGCACTCCTGATTCAACAAAATTCATCGCGGACTTGTCTCGATTTCCACAACTCAATTCGAACGAATTAATACCATTCGGCAACTGGATCTACTTCTCAGCATGGGACAAAACAGTTGGCGAAGAGTTATGGGTG